>JALETS010000087.1 GCA_022781395.1 Lachnospiraceae bacterium
GGTGTTACAACCAGAGCAATCACAGTACCTAATATTGATTCCTATCTTGGATTGATGCATACTTTCTTCGCCCTTGAGGATGAATATGGATTCCAAATAGGTACTGATAAGGATGGACGTCCATGTATAACTCTCGACGAAAATCATCAGGCTTATGACCAGATAGCACCTATGCTTTTTGCTTGGCTTAGTCAATATTCCAAGCTTAAACAGGGAGAAATCTCCGAAAATGAATACGACAATTGGAGATATAACTACCCTAACATTGAACCAACCACCGGCTTTGTAAAGAATGCCATCTCTGACAAGCTGGATGCCGAACTCCAGGATGCATTGTCAGAAGAAATGAAGAAACGAGGTCTGCTTTAATTCCATTTTCCAGTGGCAACAGACCATACAAGTAAGAGACAGCTAAAAGAAAAAGACCTTTCCAAAATTCCTTTCCAGTTTGGAAAAGAACTTCAGTAAGGTCTTCTTTATAATATAATTAATATAATATTTCACTTAACACATTTGCGTTAGATTCTGTTGCCAAATCGTTGCCAAAACTTAACTCTTTTTGTTTGGAATAGGTGTAAATAAAGGCTCAATTTTCACAAATGGTTATTCAAACTCAATCGTCCCCGGCGGCTTACTGGTCAAATCATAGAATACTCTGTTCACTCCCTTGACCTCATTGATAATCCTGTTCATCACCGTCTGCAGCACTTCCCACGGAATCTCCGCACTCTCTGCTGTCATGAAGTCTATCGTCTTCACCGCACGCAGTGCCACCGCATAATCGTAGGTTCTCTCATCACCCATAACACCCACACTGCGCATATTGGTAAGGGCTGCGAAATACTGGTTAATCTCTCGATCCAGTCCGGCCTTCGCTATTTCCTCACGGTAAATGGCATCGGCATCCTGCACGATACGCACCTTCTCGGCAGTAACCTCGCCGATGATACGAATACCAAGTCCCGGTCCGGGGAAGGGTTGCCGGAACACCAGATATTCCGGGATGCCAAGTTCCAAACCAACCTTACGAACCTCATCCTTGAACAGATCGCGGAGGGGCTCGATGATCTCTTTAAAATCTACATAATCGGGAAGACCGCCTACGTTATGGTGGGATTTGATGACTGCGCTCTCGCCGCCAAGTCCGCTCTCAACCACATCGGGATAGATGGTGCCCTGTACGAGGAAATCCACAGCACCGATTTTCTTCGCCTCTTCCTCAAATACACGGATAAATTCCTCGCCGATAATCTTTCTCTTTCTCTCCGGTTCTTCCACACCGGCTAATTTACTGTAAAAGCGCTCCTGGGCATTTACACGGATAAAGTTGAGATCATAGTTGCCATTCGGTCCGAATACTGCCTCGACTTCATCTCCTTCATTTTTACGAAGTAAGCCCTGATCTACGAAAACGCAGGTAAGCTGGTTTCCGATTGCCTGGGATAACAGAACCGCTGCCACGGAGGAATCTACACCGCCAGACAGGGCACAGAGTACTTTGCCGTCTCCCACTTTTTTGCGGATTGCCTCGATGGACTGTTTTACAAAGGAGTCCATCTTCCAGTCACCGGCACAACCGCACACTTTGTAAACGAAGTTGGACAACATTTTCGTTCCTTCCACGGTATGCAGTACCTCCGGATGGAACTGAATCGCATAGAGATTTTTCTCCGGATTCTCGGCTGCTGCCACAGGGCAGTCTGCGGTGTGGGCGCTGACACGGAAGCCCGGCGCAATCCTGGATATATAGTCGTTATGGCTCATCCAGCAGATTGTCTTTTCAGATACTCCATCAAACAGCACACAGGAATTTTCTACCGCAACCTCGATCTTACCATATTCTCTGACGGGCGCCTTTTCTACCTTACCGCCCAGCACATGCATCATAAGCTGTGCACCGTAGCACAGTCCCAGTACCGGAATACCCATTTCGAAAAGTTCCGGTGAGCAGGTTGCCGCACCCTCTTCGTAACAACTGTTTGGTCCGCCTGTCAGGATAATACCCTTAGGGTTCATTTCTTTAATCTTAGACAATTCTGTCTTATAAGAATAAATCTCACAGTAGACATTACATTCTCTGACACGTCTTGCCACAATCTGATTGTACTGTCCACCAAAGTCGATTACGATGACCGTTTCTCTGTTCATTCTGTAACCTTACCTTTCGTCGTTTTCTCTTAGTGCCTTTTCTATATAAAATCAGGGTGCCGCGAAACACTCTTCTCTATATCTATGCAATATTATATAAGCCCCGTAAATGCTTGTCAAAGCATATCGCTCCTAATTTGCAACACGGGCAAAAGAAAAGCCTCGCACTTATGCTGCTCTTTCTCTCTTCAACATCGCCCGCTCCCATCTATGCCCGTGATATCTGACGGTATAACAGATACCCCGGAAGGTCCAGTCAATGGTCATGGCGATCCAGATGCCGATCAGTCCCATATGGAACACATAACTGAAAACATAGGCTGTGATAATACGGAATGTCCACATGGACACGATTGCGATGATCATTGTCCACACCACATCTCCTGCTGCCCGCAGCGCATTTGGTATGGAAAAAGACGGCACCCAGGAAATCATACACATGACGGCATGAAAACGGATTACCTGCAGCGCCAGCTCGGTAGTCTCCGGCGTCAGATGATATATTTTCAGGAAAAGCGGGCTGCCCACCATCATAATAACGGACACGGCGCTCATACACAGCCAGGTCAGTCCCATCATTTTCTTCGTATAATAACGGGCCTGTCCGATTTCACCCGCGCCGATGCACACACTGTTTACCGAAAGGATTGCCATGCCAATCGCCATACCTGGCAGGATATTGAAGTTGGTAATGGTGCCGCAGACTGCATTTGCGGCGATTGCGGAAGTACCAAAGGTTGAGACCAGACTGAGCAGTAGAATTTTCCCAAGCTGAAAAAGGCTGTTCTCCAGTCCGTTAGGGATACCGATAAACAGAATTCTTTTGACCAATGAAAAATCCATTCGGAATGTCAGCCTGTTTTTAAAGTGAATCGTTCTTCTTTCATCCATCATCAGATAAAAGATCAGCACAGCGGCCGTCGTTCTCGCTATCAAGGTAGCAATAGCGGCACCTGCCACACCCATTTTGCAGCCAAAAATCAGTATGGAATTACCGATCAGATTAATCAGATTCATCAACAGGGAAATATACATCGTAGTCCTGGAATCTCCCATCGCCCGGAAAAGTGCCGCACAGCCGTTATACAGTGCCAGCGGGCAAATCGACAGTCCGGTAATGATGAGATAGATTGTTGCACTTTCCATAACGTCTGCTTCCACCTGACCAAAAACAGCCCGCAGGATGCCGGCATGTGCTCCAATCAGAATCACAGTTGTAAAGAAAGAGGTATACAGCAGGAAAAGCACCATCTGCCAGGCGGCTTTACCGGCCTGCTCCGGATCTTTACGTCCGATGGCATGTCCTGCCACCACGGCACCGCCTGTAGCCAGTGCCGCGAAAATGTTAATGACCAGAATATTGATATTGTCCACCAGCGAAACGCCGGAAACCGCAGCTTCGCCTACGCCGGAAATCATGACAGTATCCAGCATACCGACTAAAATGCCCAGCAGTTGTTCCATAATTAGCGGCAGAATCAATTTCTTAAGATCCTCGTTACTATATAAAGTTCCCTGTACCTTTTCTTTTGTTCCCATCACTTACATTGCCCCATTTGCAGACATCTGATTCTGTCTTTCAACTGAATTCTGAACCTATTCTATGCCCGTTTTACCCAAATGTAAAGTATTCCATTATGTATTTACATAGGTTCTTCACCTGCATATCAGAAAGGCTCTGATCATACTCAGCACATATGTTGATGCAGATATTTTTCTCTGGTGGCAAGACCCCCGCGGATGTGTCTTTCTGATTTATTCACATCCAATACTTTTCTTGCTTCTGCTGCCAGTGTGGGATTCAACTGCCCAAGTCTTTCGGTTACATCTTTATGTACCGTACTCTTACTGATTCCGAATTCCTTCGCAGTCTGTCTCACCGTGGCATTGTTTTCAATAATATAATTGGCAATATGAATTGCACGTTCCTCAATATACTCTTTCAAAAGAAAACCCCTCAGAATACTTTTTTACATTGTATGAAGTATTCTGAAGGGTTATGACTTTCCATCCTCATTTATGTAGCTTTTTCATTCGAACTATAATAGCCTGCCAATACATTCTATTCATTAATTGCCTGATGTATATTCGTGGTTGTCTCGTCTGTGTGGCATAAGAACCGTCCCGATGTAGAAAATACGCCTGCGGATATGGACTAAAAATCATATATACAAGAATCTCAAAAAATATTCATGAACTCAAAATCAAACTCAAATTTTTAAAAACAATTTGAGTTTCTTTCCCTTTTTATACAACAACTTCAAAAACAAATTAAATTTCTATAGAAGTTTTTTAGTTCTTATTTCCCTGCTCCCTTTCATATGAATACTCTTATACAATCTCTCCTCTTGCCCTTACTCTACCACCATGTTATATTATTTGTGAAATGAATTATTCAATTGATTGAAATCGTATTTTTTGATTATTGTTCGATTGGAATGGAAACGGAGGCCCGCATGGACACAGAAACATTAAGAACTTTTGTAGCCCTTTCAAGCTACCGCAACTACACCAAAACCGCCGATGCGCTGTTTGTGGCACAGTCCACGGTTACAAACCGCATTTTGGAATTGGAAAAGGAAGTGGGCCATCCGCTTCTGGCCCGCACAAAGCGCAGTGTGACACTGACTCCGGAGGGGGAGCTTTTTCTGTCCTACGCCAAGAGAATCATAGAGATGGAAGAAACTTCCATACGGGAACTGAATACAATGCATAAATATCAGAAGACCTATCGGATTGGCACTACAAATACAATCTATGAATGTCATCTGGTTCCCCATATCCAGTCATATATGCAGGCAAATCCCGGTCACGCCGTAAAGGTTACCATCGGTCATTCACAGGATCTTCTGATGGGAATTCAGGATAAGCTTTATGATGTGGTATACACTTTTCTGCCCTTACAGAAATCCGGCTATGACTGTGTGCCTTTTGCCACGGACAATCTGATTCTTGTCACATCCACGGCGCATGACCTGTATGCCGACGGCATCCGCAAGGAGGATCTGGCTTCCTCTGATTATCTGTTCTGTAATTTTGCCTTACAGGAGGTAGGGGCTTTTATCCGGGAGCTTTTTCCGCCCCACTTCCGGTTCGGCTTTGAAATAGACAACGGCACGAAGCTAATCCCTTATCTTTTACAGTCTGAAGGTATCAGTTTCCTGCCGGAGAGTCTGGTGTTTCCTTATCTTGAGGCCGGAACGTTGCGCACGATTCCATTGCTTAACTTCGCTCCGCCCAAGATACAGAGTTATATGATATGTAAATCTACACAATTCTTCTGATGGTAATAATGCTTCTGTAAGTAGCAGATGTGATCTTAATACCGGTTCTTTCAGTGCTGGCATGAACAATCTGCCCATTACCTATGTAAATACCTACATGACCGCCATAATAGATGATATCACCGGGCTGTGCCTCGGAATAAGACACGCCTTTTCCCACAGCCGACTGGGCATAAGAGCTTCGCGGCAGCGAATACCCGAAGGCCTGATAAACTGACATCACAAACCCGGAACAGTCTGCACCGTTAGTCAGGCTGGTACCGCCTGCCACATAAGGATTTCCGATGAATTTGCAGGCATAGTCGGCAATCTGCTGTCCTTTGCCGCTACCGCCTGAGCTTGAACCGGAAGATGAGGAAGACGATGAACTCGAGGTTTCCTCTTTTCCCTGTTCCTCACTATCCGAATCTCCATCATTCTGGCTGGCCAGCAATGCTTCCTGTTCTTTCTTCTTACGCTCTTCCTCTTCCTTACGCTTGCGCTCTTCTTCCTCCAGCTGTTTGATCTTGGCCGTCTCCTGCTTGATCTTCGCTGTATAAGTTGCAGCCTCCTGCTTAGCCTTCGCCAGAACTACGTTATAATTCTCATATTCCTGCTGCTTCTGGGCAAGCACCTCTTCTACATATGCCTGTTCTTCTTTTAGCTCTGTCTTAGAAGTCTCAAGCTCAGACTTTTCCTCTTCCAGCGTATCCTGCAATGCAGCTACCTCCTGCACGGTAGCCTCATATTCTTCCAGAAGGGTTCTGTCATACTCATAAAGCTCTTCTACATAATGGGCTTTATTCATCATGTCGCCCATGTTTTTGGCTCCGAAGAATAATTGCAGATAGGACGTTTCTCCCTTCTCATACATAAACCGGATTCGGATTTTCATGGATTCATACTGCTCATCCTTCTCAGCCACCGCAGCATCATACTCAATCTGGGTCTGGGCAATATCCTCCTCCTTATCAGCGATTGCTTCTTCGATCAGATTGATATCCGTAAGAAGAGATACCATCTCTTCATCCAGTGCTTCAATCTCTTCTCCCACATCCGCCTGGGCGCCTTTGTAGTCAGAAATCTGCTGATTCACATTTTTTAATTGTGATTGATCCTTTTTGAGCTCATTTTGCAGGTCAGAAATAGTGGTAGCCGATACCGGTTCTACCATGAATAAAAACATTATAAAAGATAATAAGACACATACCGTCTGCACATATCTTCTTTTCATGTCTTTTGTTCCTCTGTTTCTGTACTAATGATTCACTCTGTATATTTCTACGATACTGTTCTTCTCGCTTACAGTTCGCAGTTATTGACAGTTCTCGGGAACGGAATAACATCACGGATATTTCCCATACCTGTCAGATACATTACACATCTTTCAAATCCCAGACCGAATCCCGCATGTCTCGCAGAACCGTATTTTCTGAGATCCAGATAGAACCGGTAATCTTCCTTGTTCAGTCCCAGTTCATCCATTCTTTTCTCCAGAAGCTCCAGATTATCCTCTCTCTGGCTGCCTCCAATGATCTCTCCGATACCGGGTACCAGGCAGTCCATAGCGGCAACGGTCTTGCCATCCTCATTCAGCTTCATATAGAATGCCTTAATCTCCTTAGGATAATCGGTAACGAATACCGGGCGCTTGAATTCCTTCTCTGTCAGATATCTTTCATGCTCTGTCTGCAGATCACAGCCCCAGGACACCTTATATTCAAATTCATCATTATGCTGCTCCAGAATCTTAATAGCCTCTGTATAGGTAACGTGGGCGAAATCGGAATTCAGCACATGGTTTAATCTGTCAATCAGCCCTTTGTCCACAAACTGATTGAAGAAGTTCATCTCCTCCGGTGCATTTTCCAGTACATACCGGATTACATGCTTAAGCATAGCCTCAGCCACCATCATATCATCCGTCAGGTCTGCAAAAGCCATCTCCGGCTCAATCATCCAGAACTCTGCGGCATGTCTTGTAGTATTGGAATTCTCCGCACGGAAGGTAGGGCCGAAGGTATATACATTTTTAAACGCAAAGGCATAGGTTTCTACATTAAGCTGTCCGCTTACGGTCAGATTCGTGGGCTTGCCGAAGAAATCCTGACTGTAATCTACCTGACCATTCTCTGTCTTAGGTACATTGTTTAAATCCAGCGTTGTAACCTGGAACATCTCACCGGCGCCTTCACAGTCACTGCCTGTAATCAGCGGTGTGTGTACATATACGAAGCCTCTTTCCTGGAAAAAGGTGTGAATGGCATAAGC
>JALETS010000092.1 GCA_022781395.1 Lachnospiraceae bacterium
GCTTATGATAAGAAGAATCCCGATTCCGATACGGATGAGATCAGCCAGGCCATGAAGCCATATCAGGCCGTTCAGATAGATGATAATACGGTTTTATATATGAACCATTTTGAAGTAAGATATGAAGAGGGAATCAAAGACGGGGAACCGTTCTTAGGATATTCCAATGTCAATATATCCGGAATGCTATTGCAAAAGTAATGGCTGTGTTAGATACTATATATGGATTGATGCAAGAAAAGTATTCAAATTATTTCAATCAATGAATAGATGGGAAAGGAAAGCGAAATATATGCGTGAGACAATTAGTGTTAAAGTAACGGAGCCACAGTTTTGTGTAGTATCCGATCTGGCATTTGCACAGGTGGATGCCTGGTACGGACATACCAGAAGGGATCTGAAAATGGACTTGATCTATCCTGAGGATAACAGTAAGTATTATCCCTGTATTGTATGGATCTGTGGCGGTGCATGGCTTACCATGGACAGATCGGCGCATCTGGTATATCTGTCCGAATTGGCCAGAAGCGGATTTGTAGTAGCCAGTGTAGAATACCGCACCAGTAATGAAGCAAAGTATCCTGCAGCTTTGACGGATGTGAAGGCGGCAATCAGATATTTACGTGCACACAGCGAGCGTTATCGGATTGATGTGGACAGGTTTGGCGTTATGGGAGAATCTGCAGGAGGATATCTGGCATCTATGACGGCACTTGCTAATGATAAAGAGTTTGATGTGGGAGATTATACAGAATATTCCAGTAAAGTACAGGCTGCGTGCCCCTGGTATCCACCTACTGATATAAGCGGTTTCCCATATCCTTCCGTTGAGGCTGCGGCAGCTTCCATGGAATCTTTATTCCTGGGTAAAAATGTTGCTGTCAATAAAGAAGAGGCGATAGCTGCCTGTCCGGTTTCCTATGTGACCAAGGATGCACCGCCCTTTATGATCATCCATGGAACAAATGATAATACGGTTCCTTTTAATCAGGGGGAATTGCTTTATGATATATTAGAGAAGGCAGGTTGTGATGTGAAACTGATTGCCATTGAAGGGGCAGATCATGCGGATATGCAGTTCTTCCAGAAGGAATTGTGGGAGCGTATCATTACCTTTTTCCACGAGAAATTGGATTGACAGTATGACATACAGAGCGGGGATTCGATCATACCGGATAGACAAGGAGATAAAGTCATAACAATGAGTAAGAAACAACAGATTAAGAGAATTTTGATGTCATTTATCGGTGTGATTGTCAGTGGTATTTCGGTTGGACTGTTTCGTAATGCCAGATTCGGAACAGATCCGTTTCAGGTCTTTGCCAACGGAATCAGTAATAAGATCAGTTTTATTGACTTCGGAACGCTGTATATGATCATTAATTTATTGATGCTTTTGGCAATCTTTTTTCTGAATAAAAAATATATTGGTATTTCAACTTTTATTAATATTTTTCTGTTGGGATATGTGGTGGATTTTTCTGATAAGATTGTAGCAGGTATTGTTGGTGATGCACCTTCTATGCCCGTAAGAATCGGACTTATGACAGCTGCCGTTGTGATCCTTTGTTTTGCCTCTGCAATGTATTTTACGGCAGATCTGGGAGTATCCACTTATGATGCGGTAGCGTTGATCCTGGAGGAGAGAAAAGTAGGTAAATTCAAATATCTGCGGATTGCCACGGATTGTATCTGTGTTGCCATCGGATTTGCTTTGGGAGCAATTGTAGGTGTCGGCACTTTAATTACAGCTTTCTTTATGGGACCGCTTATTGATTTCTTTAATGTGCATGTGGCTAGGCCGTTCTTATATGGGAAGCAGACAGAAGGCATAATGTGAAAAATCCACAGGACAAATGTTTACATGCTGAGAGAAAGGCATGGGTAATAAAATGACATTTTATACGAATAATGACATGGTTAAATTAGGTTGTAGGGACTGCGAGGGCTGTTTCTCCTGCTGCTGTGGGATGGGACAGTCTATCCTGTTAGATCCCTATGATATGTATCAGTTCCGGATTGTTACGGGAGAAAACTTTGCCGGGCTGATGCAGGAAAAACTGGAGCTTCATGTGGAAAACGGAATTATTCTGCCGGTGCTTAAGATGCAGCCGGAGAAGAATGCCTGTGGCTTCCTGACCAAGGAAGGACGATGCAGTATCCATTCATACAGACCGGGACTTTGCAGATTGTTTCCTCTCGGCAGAAATTATGATGAGAAAGGGTTGCGGTATTTTCTGTTAGAAGATGCCTGCTTAGCCGGAAACCGTACCAAACTGAAAATCAGGAAATGGCTTGATGTACCACGTCTGTCACAGTATGAGAGCTTTTTAACTACATGGCACGAACTTCGTAAGAAGATTATGAACCAGATTGCAGAGAAAGCCTCAGATGAATATGCGCAGTTGATCAATGTAAAGCTACTGGAGCAGTTCTATCAGAAACCATATGATACAGAGGTTGATTTTTATCAGCAGTTTGAGGAACGCATGGAGGCTATTTCCTCGCTGATATGTTCATAGAGTGCCACAGAAGTCCAGTTCCGGTTGGTGTCCGTCAGCATAACTTTGCGCCTGAATACAGGCATGCCGGGCATTTTAAGCATCGAAAGAAGTTGGTCTGTCTGTGCATCATTCATATGGGCCATCAGGAGCATGGATTCTGTAAAGTCCGGGCCGGTGTAGTGTGCAGGTGCACGCAAATACCCCGGTAGAGATACCAGGTATCCGATTGCCTGCATATAATCAGAGGGTTCAACCAGCAACACTTCAAAATTCAGCAATGCCAGAAGAGATTTTAATTTATTATAATCTTTGGCAGTTATGTGGTAACAGAGCAAAGTTGGTTTCATAGCGAGCTCCTTTCTGAATTTATGGGAAATAGATAATTTAAAATAATCAGGTTATACTGGTAGTATATCAAATTTCGTCGCAGAGAGATAGAGGAAGGGTAACTTTATGAAAATGAGAAGAATAACAAGAGTAATCGTTTGTATGATGAGCGTTGCTGTCTGTATCATGTGCACGGCATGTGGTTCAGCGCAGAAGGAGTCGGAAGTATTAAATGGCAGTCTCAATGATATTATGGATACAATATATGAGAATGCCGATCTGTCAGAGGATTTCAGGGAAGCATTAAACTATTATGAAACCTATGATCTGACAGAGGATATGGAGGTTTCCATTCTGGGAACAGATGAAATTGATTATCTCGAAGGAATCGTTTCTATGCCGATGAATTCTTCGATTGCTTATCAATGTGTACTGTTACGTGTTAATGAAGAGGATGCGGCAACAGTTAAACAACAGATAAAGGAAAACGCTGATTTGGCTAAATGGATCTGTGTCAGTGCAGAAACAATGTTGATTGAGAGCAGAGGTAATGTGATATTCTTCGTTATGGGAGAACAGAATACAGTCTATGCACTCAACAGTGCATTCCAGAACCTGTAAGGTTCTTACCATATGCGTCTTATAATACCTGTTCGCCCAACAAACGTTCCATATCTTTCGGGAGCGGTGCTTCAAAAACAAGAGGTTCTCCTGTAATGGGGTGGGTAAAGGATAATTTCTGTGCATGTAAGGCCTGACGACTAATTGTGTACGCATCAGGGCAGATAACTGCTTCATTATCTGTTGATTTACCTGTGGCAGAAGTAGTTACAGACGGATTGTATAAGAAATCACCCGCTAAGGGATAGCCTATATATGCCATATGAACCCGTATCTGATGAGTACGTCCGGTTTCCAGCCGGAGGCGGATCTGTGTCAGATTCCTTGATGGATTAATTTTCTCTACCTGATAATGGGTAACTGCATGTTCACCATTTCTATTATCCACGCATCGTTCAATGGTCGAGCCATCTGCCCGGCCAATAGGAGCATTAATCGTGCCATGCTCAGGCAGACCTATGCCGTCCACAATTGCCATATATTCACGGCTGATTTCACGACGGGACATCTGTTCTGACAAAATACCGGCGCTTAACCGGTTCTTGGCAATGATAGTCAGTCCTGTTGTATCTCTGTCCAGACGGTTGATACATCGAAATACAAAAGGTGAGTTTTGCGTCTGGTAATAGAAGGCAACACCGTTAGCCAATGTGTTTTCATAATTATTGAGAGAGGGATGGATAGGCATATCAGCAGGCTTGTTCAGCACAAGAACATCCTCGTCCTCATAAACAATATTTAAAGGTAATGATATAGGTAATATCTTTTCCGAAGAATGTATTTCAGACAGAGTGATTGTGAGTGTATCACCATAGTGCAGGACATGATTCACAGGTACCCGGATTTCGTTTACGAGAATACTTTCAGATTGTTTCTTCAGGGCAATGATCGTCTGTCTGGAAAAACCTTGCGCAGACAGAAATTGCTTTACTGTCTGCGCATCAGAATGAATTTGATAGGTTAGTGTACGTATCATCAGTTCGATTTAACTTCTTTCCACATTTCGTTATAAAGCGCATCCCCTTCTTCACCAAGGTAGACAAAAACTTCCAGGTTATCATATTGTGACAGATCAGGGAAAGCAATTTCAGAGTTCTTAATATCTTCGTCTTCAATCAGTTCACGTGCTGCTTCGTTAGGAGTAGAGTAGGTTATGTACTCGAAATTCTTAACGGCAATGTCGGGACGACACATAAAGTCAATGAATTTTTCCGCATTTTCTTTATTTGGGGCATTTTTTAAAACCACCCAGGAATCAATCCAGACATTAGTGCCTTCTTCAGGAATCACATATTCCAGATCAGGATTTTCACGTTGGGTATAGATGGCTTCACCGGAATAAATGACACCGATGGCAGCTTCGTTTCCAATCATTTTGTCACGAACCTGATCGATTACATATGCCTGAACCAGAGGTTTCTGTTCAATCAAAGAGTTTTTGGCTATTTCCAATTCGGCGGGGTCTACAGTATTCATGGAGAAACCGTTGAGTTTTTCTGCTACCATGAACGCATCACGGACGGAATCCTGCATCAGGATATTGTCAGCATATTTTTCATCCCAAAGCTGAGCCCAGCATGTGATCGGCTCATCCACCATAGTCTTGTTGTAGAGGATACCTACAGTTCCCCAGCAATAGGGTACAGAGTACTTGTTTTCCGGATCAAATCCTTTAGATTGTTCATAGTACTGCTCTCCGATATTTTCCTTGGCATTGGGCATATTATCAAAGTTAAGCTCTGCCAACAGATCATTTTCAATCATTTTGCTGATCATATAGTCAGAAGGACAAACTACATCATAGGAAGAAGCGCCTGCTTCTACCTTTGGATACATGATCTCATTCGTTTCAAATTCATCATAGACCACTTTGATGCCGGTCTCTTCCTCAAACATTTCGATGGTTTCCGGATCGATATATTCTCCCCAGTTGTATACGATGACTTCACCGTTATTTCCGCCACCTGAAGCACCGCATCCGGTCATGACAGCCATAGCTGCCATTGAACATACAGTTGTTAATACAATTGTTTTTACATTTTTTCTTTTCATAATTTCCTCCTCTTTATTATTTTTCCGTTTTCTCAACTTTCTCCTCTTTACCGGCGGGAGACATATTTACCAGGAACAGCAGAAGCAGTACCGTAACAAATATAATGGTGGACAATGCATACATTTCCGGTTTGATGCCTTTTTTTACTTCTGTATATATCTTAGTGGAAAGGGTATCCACACCGGCGCCTTTGGTAAAATGTGTAATGATAAAGTCATCTAAGGACATAGTAAATGCCATCAGTAAACCGGACATAATTCCGGGAAGCAGATCCGGAAAGATGACTTTGAAAAATGCCATTATATGGGAGGCACCCAAATCAAGGGCAGCTTCATAAGTGCTCGGATTAAGCTGTTTCATACGGGGCATTACGCTTAAAATCACATAAGGAATGTTAAAGGTAATATGTGACATAAGAATCGTACCCAAGCCAAAACGGAATCCGAAGCTGATAAACAGAAGCATCAGGGAAATACCGGTAACAATATCTGCATTCAGCATTGGAATGTTAGTGATTCCCAGAAGAACCGATCTGGATTTCCTCTTCATGGTACTCATGGACACACAGGCGATCGTTCCGATTATGGTAGCCACAAGAGAGGATATCACCGCAATCAGCAGTGTATTCCAAAGAGCTTCCATAATATCCCTGTTCTGAAAAAGTTCAATGTACCACTTTAATGTAAACCCGCCCCATTTAGCTCTTGTCTTACTGGCATTAAAGGATAAAACCATCAGGGTAACGATAGGAGCGTACAGGAAGATAAAAATAAGGGCGATATAGATTTTCTTAGCCATATTTTTCATAGCATAGCCCCCTCTCCATCCTTATCAAACACTGCGGAGGCAACCATATTGAGGATGATAAAAATCATCAGGACAATGGAAAGACCACTTCCTAAGTGCCAGTTGGATGCCTGTGTAAATTCCTGTTCTATGACATTACCAATCAAAAGGATCTTGCTGCCGCCAAGCAGGGTACTGATGACAAAGGTTGTCAGTGCCGGAACAAATACCATGGTGATGCCGCTTATAATGCCGGGGATGGATAAGGGCAGTATAATACGGAAAAAGGTATATATATTGTTTGCTCCTAAATCCTTGGCCGCATTGATGACATTCTCATCAATCTTGGATAACACATTGTAGAGCGGTATTACCATAAACGGCAGGAAATTATATACCATACCTAATATGATGGCATAAGGTGTATTGATGATATTGATATTCGGCAGATGCAGAAAAGTCAATATATTGTTAATAACACCGGTTTTCTCCAGCAAAGTCTGCCATGCCAGTGTACGAAGCAAAAAGTTCATCCACATGGGCAGAATAAAAATTAAAATGATAAAGCTGTGCTGGCTTACTTTCATATTGGCAAGGATCATCGCAAGAGGATAGGCCAAAAGAAAGCAGATTACAGTGCTGATAAAGGACAGCAGAATGGAAAGCCATAAGGCTTTGGCGTGTTCGGCTGTCATGATCGCCGCAATATTTTCCAATGTAAAAGCCCCTGTTTTATCGGTCAGTCCGTAGTAGAAGATCATACCTAAAGGAATGATGATAAATATAACCGACCACAGAACATAAGGGGTAGACAACCATTTGCTCTTAGATGTCAATGACAGTCGCCTCCTCGTCTTCAGATTCCGGTTTGTTCATGATCTGGATGTTAAAGGGATCAACCTTAATACCAACCTGTTTGCCGACCGGGAACATGGTAGTAGAGTGCACGAGCCATTCGTAACCGTTCGCCATGACCTCCATCTCATAGTGAACACCCTTGAAGATTAAGTGGGATACTACACCCTGAATAATACCTTCAGAAGGCTCGACCAATTCCACATCCTCCGGACGAATGACCACGTCCACCGGTTTGTTATGTCCGAAGCCTGTGTCCACACAGGAAAACCGGGTGTCTAAAATACTCACTAATTTATCTTCAATCATAATTGCCGGGATGATGTTACTGTCTCCGATAAAGTCTGCCACAAAGGCATTTTCCGGCTCATTATAAATGGATTCCGGAGATCCGATCTGCTGAATGTAGCCCTGATTCATTACCACAATCGTATCGGACATGGTAAGAGCCTCTTCCTGGTCGTGTGTTACATACACAAAGGTAATGCCCAGTTCGTTCTTCATACGGATCAATTCATACTGCATTTCCTGACGAAGCTTTAAGTCCAAAGCACCAAGGGGTTCGTCTAAAAGAAGGATTTTAGGCTCATTTACGATGGCTCTTGCAATCGCGATACGCTGCTGTTGACCACCGCTTAAGGAGTCGGGCATGCGGTTTTCATAGCCCTCCAGATTAACTAATTTCAAAGCATACTTAATCTTATCATCAATATAACTTTTGGATTTCTTCTTGATCTTCAGACCAAAAGCAATGTTTTCTGCAATTGTCATATGGGTAAAAAGGGCATATTTCTGGAATACAGTGTTAAGCTGTCTTTTATTCGGAGGGAGCTTTGTGATATCCTGTCCGTCAAAATAAACTTTACCGGTATCCGGGCTTGTAAAGCCGCCTAAGATACGAAGGGTAGTGGTTTTACCACATCCACTGGGGCCAAGTAAGGTAACGAATTCGTTCTCATGGATTTTCAGATTTAAATCATCTAAAACCATTTGTCCATCAAAGGATTTGGAGATGTTGCTTAAATGAATTAATTCTTTGGACATGGAAATTCCTCCTGTATTGTATCAATTTGAAGCAGATAATCTGCATGCTTAAATCAGAAATTGGGTGGTGTGCTGATCCATAAAAAGACAGCACCGGTTTTACTGTTTGATTTGATATAATGCTCCGCATTAGCCGTATAGTAGAAGGTTTCACCCTTTTTTGCTTTCATGCTTCGGCTTCCGATTACGATGGTAATGGAGCCGGATAGCACATAGCCGAATTCTTCACCTTCGTGGGGCTGATCAGGATAGGTGGCGCCATCCGGTTCCAATGTGACGCGGATAGGTTCCATCATATTCTTCTGGGCATTCGGAATGATCCATTCGATCTTGTTATGTAAGTCGCTGTCAATCTTTTCGAAGAAATCTTCATCGCGAAATACGATCTGCTTATCATCGGCATCATTGAAAAAGTGTTTTAAATCAGTCCCCAGGCATTGCAGGATATCAATTAAGGTTGCAATAGACGGAGAAGTAAGGTCGTTTTCCAACTGGCTGATAAAGCCCTTGGAAAGTTCGCAGCGGTCTGCCAGTTCTTCCTGCGTCAGTCCCTTCAGATTGCGAAGTTCCCTGATTTTATTACCGATGTCTGTTTTGTTAACGTTATGGTCCATGATATTCCTTTCAGTTCCTTTTTTACATAAGGTGCCATCTTTCAAGAAATTCAGTGATAATAAACTCAAAGTTTACTAAAACTAAACATGCACTGAGTCCCATTATACAAAAAAGTAGTGCTATGTCAATGGGAAAATGCAAATTAATGTGGATTTTATGGAAAATGATTAACAAAGTAAAAAAAATATGGTAAAATCAGCCTTGTGAAAGGTTCGATAAAATAGAACCTAACCTTAAATTTAATATGATAGATTAGAATCTATAAATGGAGGAAAATATGAGTCAGGATAAATATGTGGCATATGTATCTACTTATACAGTCGGTAAGGAAGATAATTATGGTATCAAGATATATGATGTGGATATGAAGAATGGCAGGATGACTGAGAAAAATCAGGTTGAGATTACTAATTCTTCCTATATAACTATTTCTCATAACAAGAAATTCCTTTATTCCATCACGGATTTTGGTGTAGAGGCCTATAAGATTCTTGAAAGCGGCGACCTGGAGGTTGTAAATGAAGGTACTATAAACGGTATGAGAGGCTGCTATCTTTCTACCGATTATGATGACAAATTCCTTTTTGTAGGCGGATATCATGATGGAAAGATTACCGTACTTCGTTTAAGGGAGGACGGTGGAATCGGCAATATTACGGACGAAATCTATCATAAAGGACTCGGAAGTATTGCAGAGCGAAATTTCAGACCACATGTTAACTGTGTGAAGATGACCAGAGATAATAAGTATTTGTGTGCGGCAGATCTGGGACTGGATCATGTGAATGTATATCGACTGGATCATGTGAATGGTAAATTAAAGCCGATTGATATGATTCGAAGCGAGCAGGAGTCCGCGCCGCGCCATATGAAATTTTCCAAGGATGGTAAGTTCTTATATATCGTACACGAGTTAAAGAATTATATTGATGTATATACTTATGAGGAAAGTGACGGCAATCCGGAATTTGAGAAGATTCAGACGATTTCTACCCTGAATGATTATCATGCAGGTGGTTCGGCTGCCAGTGCGCTGAATATATCTGAAGATTTTAAATATCTGGTAAGCTCCAATGCCGGAGATAACAGTGCTATTATATATAAGATTGATCAGAAGACAGGAATGCTTACTAAGGTGCTTTGTCTGCCTGTCAGTGGTGACTATCCAAAGGATGTGAATCTTTTTCCGGACAATAAGCATCTGGTATCCTTAAACCATGAGTCAAATACAATGACCTTCTTCAATGTAGATCTTAAGAATGGTCTGTTAGTCATGAATGGCAAAGAGATCAAGGTTGATCAGCCAAACTGTATTATTTTCCATAAGCTTGCAGAATAGTTTTGTATCCTCCTGCATATACATTTACCAGTATAAGCAGGAGGATTTTTTATGGATTTATTACAGAATAGTACATATGATCTGTATAAAGATATACAGCTTAGAACAGGAGGAGAAATCTATCTTGGTGTGGTAGGCCCGGTAAGAACCGGTAAATCTACCTTTATAAAAAGATTTATGAACCTTCTGGTACTTCCTTATATGAATGATGAGCATGAGAAAGAGCGGGCACAGGACGAAATGCCGCAGAGTGCAGGCGGCAAAACCATAACCACAACAGAACCCAAATTTATTCCAAAGGAAGCAGCACATATTAAGCTGGGAACAGATATTGACGTGGATGTACGTCTGATTGACTGTGTGGGATATATGGTAGAGGGCGCCACCGGGCATATGGAAAAGGAAGAAGAGCGTATGGTCAAGACACCATGGTCCGTGGAGGAGATTCCTTTTACCAAAGCGGCCGAGATTGGTACCCGCAAGGTTATCAAAGATCATTCTACCATTGGCGTGGTGGTGACCTGTGACGGTACCTTCGGAGATTTGCCGAGAGACAGCTTTTTAGGGGCAGAGGAACGTACCATCAAAGAACTGCAGATGCTTGGCAAACCTTTTGTGGTACTTTTAAATTCCGCAAAGCCCTATGCTGAAGAAACCAGACAGTTGGCAGATGAAATCAGTGATAAATATCAGGTGACGGTAATGCCGGTCAACTGTGAGCAGTTGAAACGGGAGGATATAAATCGTATTATGGAGAATATCCTCTATGAGTTTCCGCTTACCATGATTGAATTCTACATGCCAAAATGGGTGGAGATGCTTCCTTTTGACCACAAGATGAAGAAGGATATCATCACGAAGATTAAGCAGTTGATGGATAGTCTGAACAATATCAGGGATATCACGGCGGACAATTTTACATTGGAAAGCGAATATATTAAGAAATGCAAGCTGGATGGTGTGAATATGTCTGATGGCTGTGTGAGGATCATTCTGGATGTAGATGATGCTTATTATTATGAAATGCTCAGTGATATGGTGGGTGAATCTATTGAGAGCGAATATCAGCTTCTTGCCAAGCTGAAAGAGATGGCTAAGATGAAACGTGAATATATGAAAGTGCTTCATGCTTTGGAATCTGTACGGTATAAGGGATACGGCGTGGTTATGCCGGATCGGGAAGAAATCGTATTGGAAAAGCCGGAGCTCATCAGACAGGGGAATAAATTCGGCGTAAAGATTAAAGCGGAAAGCCCAAGTATCCATATGATTAAGGCAAGTATTGAGACTGAGATTTCTCCTATTGTAGGCACAGAAGAGCAGGCCAGAGACTTGATTCAGTATATTACAGACACCGGTACCAGTGAGGAGGGTATCTGGGAGACTAATATCTTTGGTAAGACAGTAGAGCAGCTTGTGAATGACGGAATTACCGGCAAGATTTCCATGATTGGGGAAGAAAGCCAGATCAAACTGCAGGAAACTATGCAGAAGATTGTCAACGACAGTAATGGTGGTATGGTTTGTATTATTATCTGATGAAAAGATGATCCGATTCTTTATATTTTGGAGGAATCGGATCATTTTTTATACGATAAACAAACCAATAAATCCATTACTTTTTTAGAAAAGCATGGTAAACAATCTCTGATAATGGTACAATAAGCTAACGATATAACTTAGAAAGGCGGTATTAGTATGAACCCGGTATATGAGAAATTAGTAAAATGTTATGAATGTTATAAGAGCAAAATAGACTTTGAACCAAAGGTTGCAATTGTATTGGGCTCCGGTCTCGGTAACTTTGCAAAAGTAGTAGATGTAAAGGCGGAACTGCCTTATAGCGAGATTGAGGGATTTCCGGTGTCTACTGTGCCGGGACATGCCGGAAAGTTTATCTTTGGCTATATTCAGGAGGTGCCTGTTGTACTGATGCAGGGGCGGGTACATTATTATGAGGGCTATCCGATCACGGATGTGGTTCTGCCTACACGCCTGATGAAAATGATGGGAGCAAAGATCTTATTCCTGACCAATGCTTCCGGTGGTATCAATCCGGCTTATCATGCAGGAGCTTTTATGATGCTTAAGGATCATATTTCCTGCTTTGCGCCTAATCCGTTGATTGGGCCAAATCTGGACGAGCTTGGAACCAGATTCCCGGATATGTCCCATGTCTATGATGAAGACTTACAGGAGATCATCAGAAGCACGGCAAAGGAGAATGATATAGAATTGTTTGAGGGTGTTTATGCACAGCTCACAGGGCCGTCTTTCGAGTCTCCGGCAGAAATACAGATGCTTCATAAGATGGGCGTGGATGCAGTCGGTATGAGTACTGTTGTAGAGGCCATTGCCGCCAATCACATGGGTATGAAAATATGCGGTGTTTCCTGTGTCTGCAATCTGGCAGCCGGTATGAGCCCAACCCCACTTACGCACGAGGAAGTTCAGGAGGCAGCTAATGCGGCAGCACCAAAGTTTGAAAAGCTGTTGGTAGAATCAGTTAAGAAATTTAATGGATTGATTTAGTCAGAGAAAACTTATTTAAGATCGAGTGGTGTAAAAGGATTACTATGAAAGAAGGGTACATCATGACAGAAAATCAGATAAAGGAATTGATAAAGATTGCGGTAGCGGCAAGAAAGAATTCTTATTCGCCCTATTCACACTATCAGGTTGGTGCCGCGCTTCTTGCTACAAATGGACAGGTGTTTCCCGGTTGCAATATTGAGAATGCTGCTTATACGCCAACAAACTGCGCAGAGCGTACTGCATTCTTCAAGGCGGTCAGCGTAGGGGTCAGGGATTTTACAGCAATCGCTATTGTGGGAAGCCCGGAGGGGGATGAGATTACTCAGTGTTCTTATCCATGTGGTGTGTGCAGGCAGGTTATGATGGAATTTTGTAATCCGGAAGTATTTCAGGTCATTGTTGCCAGATCACTGGAAGAATATGAAATAAGAACCCTGAAGGATTTTTTGCCGGAAGGGTTTGGCCCGGCGAATTTAAATCAATAGAAATTAAAATACAGAGAGGGTAATGCTATATGAATATCCGATTTTATAATGCAAAAATATTGACGATGGAAAATGATCAGATTACAGAGGGAGAAGTATGGGTACAGAATGAGCGCATCCTCTATATAGGAGACGGAACAAATACAGATAAAGTCTATCAGGAACTGAAGCTTCAGAGTATCGTATGGGATAGAGAGATCGACTGTGAAGGTAATCTGTTAATGCCCGGCTTTAAAGATGCCCACACTCATTCCGGTATGACTTTCCTGCGTTCTTATGCAGATGATCTTCCTTTACAGGATTGGCTGAATGACCAGGTATTTCCGATGGAGGCAAAGTTAGACGGGGAGATGATCTATCATCTTACCAAACTGGCTATTCTTGAATATCTGACCAGTGGTATCACTGCGATCTTTGATATGTATCTGACACCGGAGACGATTGCGGACGCCTGTGTGGACATGGGAATGCGCTGTGTACAGGTCAGCGGACAGAACAATTTCGGTCCGGCCACAGAGGTGACAGAGAAACGTTATCTCACCTTGAATCAGAAACATCCGTTACTCAGCTTTTTTATCGGCTTTCATGCAGAGTATACATGTTCCAAGGAAGTACTTGAGGATATTGTAAAACTGTCCCATAAGTATAAAACACCGGTATATGCACATATATCCGAGACTCAGGCTGAGGTGGACGGCTGTAAGGAACGCTACGGCATGTCCCCGGTAAAGCTTTTGGATTCCATGGGGATGTTTGAGTATGGCGGTGGTGGATATCATTGTGTCTATCTGGATGAAGAGGATATGGATATCTTCAAAAAGCATGATTTGAGCGTAGTGACCAATCCCGGATCAAATACAAAGCTTGCAAGCGGGATTGCCCCGATTTCGGATTTCCTTAAGAAGGGAATTAATGTTGCTATCGGTACGGACGGGCCTGCCAGCAATAACTGCCTTGATATGTTCCGGGAGATGTTCTTAGTAACCGGACTGGCAAAGCTTAGAGAAAAGGATGCGGCAGCCGTGGACGCATGGGAGGTTCTTAAGATGGCAACGGTAAACGGCTCAAAGGCAATGAATCTGCCGGATACGGATGTCCTTGCCAAGGGTAAGCTGGCAGATATCATTATGATCGATCTGCATCAGCCTAATATGCAGCCGCTCAATAATATTCCTAAGAATCTTGTCTATAGCGGCAGCAAACAGAATGTTAAGATGACTATGATAAATGGTAACATATTATATGAAAACGGTTGCTTCATGTCTGAATATGATGTGGAGGGAATCTATAGAAAGGCAAATGAGATTATAAACGGTCTCAAATAGTAATGGAATATTTGATATTGGCAGGTGCGATGGTAATTTTCGTCGTACTGGTTATGGGAAAAGAATATTTAAACAGCAAGAAGTACCGTAAAAAAATACTGGATAAACTCTATCAAAGCTACGGTACACCGGCTGAGCGGAACTACAAACCGGGTGAGATGGATCATATCATGATGTATTACCACAAGCATCCGGTCCCTCATCAGATTGATGATATTACATGGAATGATCTGAATATGGATCAAATATATCAGACTATCAATACTTCCTGCAGTGCGGCAGGAGATGAATATCTGTATTACAGACTCAGAACGCCTGTTTATGATGCAGGAGAGATGGAAAAGTTGGAGCACAAGATCCATTTTTTTACGGAACATGAAAAGGAACGTCATGATGTACAGAGTGCTTTTTACTCATTGGGAAGAACGGGAAAGTATTCGATTTACGAGTATCTGGAATATTTGGATGATTTGGGTGAACGCAGAAATTTTAAATATGTGTTTTTTGATTTGTTACTATTTGTCTGTATCGGCCTTATGTTTCTTTCGCCTATATATGGAATAGTGCTGTTATTAGTTGTGTTATGCCATAATATTATTGTGTATTTTAAGGAATATAAGCAGATAGAGCCTTATATCACTAGCTTTCGATATGTCCGAAGGCTCCTTGAGTGCGTAGAACAGATAAAATCTATGCAGCTGCCGGCCTTTTCCGGGGAACAGGTGAAATTAACAGAGTGTTATCAGAGCCTGAAAAATTTCCGGCGCAGTTCCTATCTTGTATTATCATCTGCCAAGGGAAACAGTAATCCGTTGGAAATTGTATTGGATTATCTTAGGATGTGTTTTTCGCTGGATTTGATACAGTTCAACAAGGCCCTACGGTCTGTGCGGGGGCATATGGATGAAATTGACGAGATGATCACACTGCTCGGGCAGATGGAGACGGCTGTGGTGATCGGTTCGTACAGAAATAGTCTGCAGGATGGCTGCTGCATTCCGGTTATTCATTATGAAGAGCAGGCAGAACGAAAGTTACGGATACAGGATGTGTATCATCCGTTATTAACCAATCCGGTCAAGAACTCTTTGCAGGCTGAAAGAGGTGTTTTACTAACAGGTTCAAATGCTTCCGGTAAATCAACTTTCTTAAGGACGGTAGCGATCAGTGCCTTGTTTGCACAGACGATTCATACCTGTTCTGCCTCATATTATGAAGCACCGGTATTCAGAATCTATTCTTCTATGTCTTTGAAAGATAATCTGCTTGGAGGAGAAAGCTATTATATGGCGGAAATCAAATCCATGAAGCGGATTCTGGACCAAAGCAGAATAGCCGGAAAAGAGAAGATACATGTGCTTTGCTTTGTGGATGAGGTGCTGAGAGGAACCAATACAGTGGAGCGAATCGCTGCTTCCACAAGAATCATGCAGATGTTTGCTGATGAACAGACACTCTGTTTTGCTGCTACGCATGATGTGGAGCTTACAAAGCTTTTAGTGGACCGATATGACAACTATCATTTTGAAGAAAGAATCGAGGAAGAGGATATTTATTTCCCTTATCGCCTGATGACGGGACCGGCTACTTCCAGAAATGCGATTGCCCTGTTAAAAATGTTGGGATATGATGACAGGATTATTTCCGGTGCAGAAGAAATGGCAGAGAATTTTCTTAAAACCGGGAAATGGGATCGGTCAGAATTAAGTGGAAAGGTATAGGTAACACAGATGCATGTAACGATATATACAGACGGAGCCGCCAGAGGCAATCCGGAGGGACCGGGCGGTTATGGTACGGTAATACAGTATACGGACAGCCGTGGAACCATTCATGAGAGGGAATATAGTGCTGGATATAAGAAAACAACAAACAACCGCATGGAGTTAATGGCATCCATTGTTGGATT
>JALETS010000102.1 GCA_022781395.1 Lachnospiraceae bacterium
GGACAGTTATCAGACAGTTTGCAAGGCTGTCTGGTTTGTTTGAAATTATAGATGAAGAGTTCATGCGTGTGCGGGATAACATGGATGCCTACACGGAGCAGACAAGAGAGAAGATCGTACATGATGGAGCAGAGGATGTATTTATTGATATTGTTTCCCTGAAAGAATATATGCTACGAAATCAGAGGATGAGAGTATTTCTTCAGGAGATTGCCGATATTGAACATTCGGAAATATGTGAAGTGAATCCGGAAAGCTTTCTGTTACAGCTTAAGTGGCTAAAAATCAATACAATCGGTGACCTTCAGAAGATGTTGGAGGAAAATGAGGAGCTGGCTCTGAAGCTGGCACAGGAGGCGTTTAGCGGCACGGAATTGGATATTGTATCTTCCAACGTGGCATTGCGATTTCTGTGCAGAGCAAGACTTCTGACAGGCGGATACAGTGAGCGGCAGGCAGCAGAATTCCTGTCACTTACTGTCGACAACAAAGAACGCGCTGAACGGCAGGCGAAGCAACTATTCCGGAAACATGGGGTATGCCGAGATATATAGTAATTGGTCTAAAGTTCCAAGACTACGATAGAATGGAGATAAACATGGATATTCAGTATTTATTATGGCTACAGGAATTTCGGAATGCAACCGGCGGTGTGTTTGATGCTTTTTTTGAGGTGATTTCCGAACTGATGCATGGTACTTTTGCCTATCTGTTAGCAGCGGCAATTTACTGGTGTATTGATAAGAATACGGGAGTCCTTTTAGCAATGAATGTGGGATTTGGCAGTGTGGTAAACCAGACATTTAAGAATACCTTCTGCATATACCGTCCGTGGATCCGGGATGCAAGTATTGTTCCGGTAGGAGATTCTATGGAAAGTGCAACAGGATATTCATTTCCAAGCGGCCATACGCAGCTGGCGACAGCTGAATTCGGTACGATAGCTATCTGGCAGCGCAGGAGAAAATGGGTTGTTGGGCTTTGCACGGTGATGATTGCAGCCGTAATGTTTTCAAGAAATTATCTTGGTGTGCATACGCCTCAGGATGTTCTGGTAAGCTGTGCGCTCTGTTGTGTGGTTATTTATGGGAATTACCATCTGAAGCGTTGGATAGAGGCCGGAAGGAACAGGGACTTGATGACTCTGGGAGCAGGGCTTATTGTGTGTGCGGCATTTCTGGCCTTTGTTACTTGTAAATCCTATCCAATTGATTATGCACCGGATGGAAGTATTCTGGTAGACCCTGAGATGATGATTACGGACTGTTATGTTGCGGCAGGCTGTGCCATTGGTTTTCTGATCGGATGGATATTGGAAAGAAGATTTGTGCAATTTGAGCCGATGCCGAAGGTATGGCAGAAAATTCTCAGTTTTATTGTCGGTGCTGCATTACTGGCAGCGGTTATCAAGGGTATCTGTGAACCATTGTATTACTTTATGCTGGGTCTGGGAACAATGGCGGGCTACTGGGGAAAGCTGCTGTACAGTGTCATTGCATTCGTTTTTATTGTGACAGGTTATCCCTGTATTATCAAACTGGCAGATAAATTTATGAATCATTCAGAAAGGTATAGGTAGGGATGAAATGGAGGTTATATTACAGAATCTGACGAAGAGATTTCCAAGCCGCAATAAAAAGCATGAAGATGTGATCGCCGTCAATGATTTTTCATTCAGGATTCCGGACGGTGAACTGATCGGGCTGCTTGGACCATCCGGTTGCGGCAAGAGTACAACTCTCAACCTGATCAGTGGCCTGTTGCAGCCTACAAGCGGTAAAATATTTTTTGGAGAGGATGATGTGACTGAACTGCCACCGGAACATAGGGGCATCGGGCTTGTCTTCCAAAATTATGCATTGTATCCGCATCTGACGGTAAAGCAGAATATTCTGTTTCCCTTACAGAACCTGAAAGGGAAGGATAAATTGTCTAAAGAGGAAATGCTTGAGAGAGCCTATGAGGCAGCAGGTCTTGTTCAGATAGGGGAATTGATGGACCGCAAACCGGGGGAACTCTCCGGTGGTCAGCAGCAGCGTGTGGCGATTGCCCGGGCGCTTGTGAAAATGCCAAGAGTTCTGCTGCTTGATGAGCCGCTTTCCAATCTGGATGCCAGACTACGTTTACAGACCAGGGAAGAGATCAGACGGATTCAGCGTGAAACGAAAATTACGACTATATTTGTAACTCATGACCAGGAGGAAGCCATGAGCATTTCGGATAGGATCGTAGTCATGAAGGAAGGCATTGTACAGCAGATCGGGAAGCCCCAGGAGGTCTATGACAATCCGGACAATCTGTTTGTGGCCAGATTTCTCGGCACTCCGCCGATTAATGTCTTGGAAGGACGGGTGAAGGATAAGCAATTATTTATCGGACAGGAAGCGGTTCTGGCAGTTGATGGGGTTGCTGATCAGGAGGTTTATGTCGGTATCCGCCCGGAAGGTTTTCGATTACAGGAGGATGGACCATTAACCTGTGTATTAAGCAGGGTGGAAGTTATGGGACGCGACAGCAGCGTGGTATTTACCCACGAGGCATCTTTAAATCCCACTGTTCGTTCCGTTCTCAGTACAGATGCCGGTGTGGATTTCAGAGTGGAGCATCCGGAGAAGGCAGAAGGCACCAAGATCAGATTTGCACTTGTTCCCCGCAAGGTAATGCTCTTTCATAAGAAAACGGAAGAAAGAATTGCGGCCACAATTCAAAGCTTTTAGGATGGAAGAGAGGCATGGCTATTGATATGATAGATAGAAGAAAGAGACTTAACAGCTTAAAGGGCTGGCTGTATCTTTTGCCGGCGATTCTTTTCCTTGGAGTCTTTATGGTATATCCGCTGATCGATGTGTTTGTATATTCCTTTGAAGAGGGATATAATTCAGCATCTCAGACCTATTTTGGGGCCGGTTTATACAATTATTCCTATGTTTTACATGATCCGTATTTCCTGCAGGCAGTCAGAAATACCTTTATACTGGTTATTATTACAGTACCGTTATCCACGGGAATTGCTCTGCTTATATCGTTAGGGTTAAGTTCGATTAAAGAACTAAGAAATCTGTTTCAGACGATTTTTTTTCTGCCTTATGTGACCAATACACTGGCTGTTGGTCTTGTTTTTATGATATTGTTTAAGAAGACCGCATATTCTGACGGGCTGATCAATCTGTTGATCACGGGATTTGGAGGAAGTGCAGTGGATTTTATCGACGGCCCTTATTGGGCGAAAATGTTCGTACTGTGCTTTTATACCATATGGGTTGTATTGCCGTTCAAGATTTGATTCTGACCAGTGCCCTTTCATCGGTGGATGAACAGTATTATAACGCGGCGAGGGTGGATGGCACATCAGGATTCAGAATCTTTATGCGTATTACGCTGCCTATGATTTCTCCGATGATTTTCTATCTGGTGATCACCGGATTTATCGGGGCCTTTAAGGCATACAGTGATGTGGTTGCACTATTTGGCACGAATTTGAATGCGGCGGGAATGAATACGATTGTCGGTTATGTTTATGATATGCTTTACGGAGACAGTGGCGGGTATCCGTCTTATGCATCTGCAGCAGCAATTATCTTATTTGCCATTGTATTTACAATTACCTGTATCAACCTATTGATCAGTAGAGAGAAAGTTCATTATTAAGGAAGCAGAAAGATCTGTATATGGCGGGAACTATGGCCATGGAGGCATATATGGAACAGAGAATGAATTTTGATAAAATTGAGAAAAATGCCAGGGCGCGTCAAATATGTGTAAGGGCTATTACCTATGTACTGCTGGCTTTTTGGGCTGTGATAGTATTATTTCCTTTTTATTGGATGCTTTTAACATCCGTAAAAAGCTATAGTGCATATAATTCGGAATATGTTCCGAAATTCTATACGTTGTCCCCTACTTTGCAGAATTATAAGGATGCATTCACTGCTGTACCGCTTGGAAGGTATCTGTTGAATACCTTCCTTTTTACCGTTATAACAACAGTGATTATGCTGGTGGTCATAACCCTTGCGGCGTTTGCTTTTGCAAGACTTGAATTCAGGGGGAAGAACATAGCTTTTCTGTTGATCCTTTCTCTGATGATGATTCCCAATGAACTCGTTATCATCACCAATTATATGACGATTACCAATCTAGATATGAGAAATACTTTTCCCGGACTGATCCTTCCATCTGTGATGTCGGTCTTTTATATCTATTTGTTAAAGGAGAACTTTGAACAGATACCGGACAGCCTGTATCTGGCGGCAAAAGTGGACGGAACTTCTGATCTGAAATATTTGTTAAAGGTAATGCTGCCAATTACAAAGCCCACTTTGGTAACGATCACGATTTTGAAAGTGATCGAATGCTGGAATTCTTATGTATGGCCCAGGCTAGTCACGGATGATGAAAATTATTATCTTGTTTCCAATGGCATTCAGGAAATCCGTGAAAATGGTTTCGGACGGGAAAATATTCCGGCAATGATGGCGGCAGTTGTGGTCATTTCCGTTCCTTTGATTGTTCTGTTTCTGGTGTTTCGCAAACAGGTCATGGCGGGTGTTTCCCGGGGAGGATTAAAAGGATGAGCAGGGAAGCAGTGAATAAGAGGCAAAAAGGAGTTATTCCTGGAAAGAAAATATCAGTGATGATTCTTTTGCTCTTTGTAATCAGCAGCGTATTTTTCCTTACCGGCTGTCATGGCCGGAGAGGAATGGAGCCTTTTGAAATACCGGAGGAATTCGATACCTCAAGAGAGTATGAGATTACCTTCTGGGCTAAAAATGATACCAATAAAACCCAGACTGCTATCTATGAGCAGGCTATTGATGATTTTGAGAAGCTGTATCCTAATATTACCGTGAATTTGCGCTTATATACGGATTATGGCAAGATATATAATGATGTGATAACCAATATTGCCACAAATACGACGCCTAATGTATGTATTACTTATCCGGATCATATTGCAACTTATCTGACGGGAACGAACCTGGTGGTTCCGTTGGAGGAGCTGTTT
>JALETS010000105.1 GCA_022781395.1 Lachnospiraceae bacterium
TACCGGACAGGACAGTGCAGCAGAGGCTGAGCAGCTTGCTTCTACAATCCGTATCGGTGGCTTGAAGCTGGAACTGGAAGAATTACGTTCCAATGTGGTAGGTGCGCAGCTTGGTTCTGCGGCAATTGATTCCAGTCTGATTGCAGCAGCCGTTGGTTTTGCACTGGTTGTTGTCTTTATGATCGCGGTATATTATGTTGCAGGTCTGGCAGCATCCTTAGCACTTGTTTTATACGCTGAACTCATGGTGATTCTGTTATATGCATTTGAAGCAACCCTGACATTGCCGGGTATTGCAGGTATCATCCTTAGTGTGGGTATGGCTGTTGATGCAAACGTTATTATTTTCGCCCGTATCCGTGAGGAACTGGGTACAGGTAAAACTGTACAGTCGGCAATTAAGATTGGTTTCAGCAAAGCATTATCTGCTATTTTAGATGGTAATATCACAACCTTTATTGCAGCCATTGTACTTTACTTCATGGGAAGCGGTACCATCAAAGGCTTCTCCATCACTTTGATGCTTGGTATTGTTTTATCCATGTTTACGGCATTGATTGTTACCAAGTTCCTGTTGAATGTGTTCTACGGACTGGGTATCCAGAGTGAGAAAGCATACGGTGTTGGAAAAGAAAAGAAGACCATCAATTTCTTATCCAGGAGATATGTGTTCTTCGGACTTTCCGTAGCGGTAATCCTTGCCGGATTCATTGTAATGGGTGTGAATAAGGCACAGATCGGCATGCCGCTTAATTACAGTCTGGACTTTGTGGGTGGTACTTCTACCACAATGACACTGAATGAAGATATGAGCATTGAGGATATTGATGCACAGATTGTTCCTTATGTAGAAAAGATTACCGGTGACGGTAATGTACAGACCACAAAGGTGGCAGGCTCCAATCAGGTTATCATTAAGACAAGGACACTGAATGTTGATGAGAGAGAAGAGTTTGCCAATGTGATGGCAACGAACTTTGGCGTAGATGAGAACAGTATTACGGCTGAGACGATCAGTGCAACCATCAGCTCCGAGATGCAGAGCGGAGCTATTAAAGCGATTCTGGTAGCTACAGTATTGATGCTTCTTTATATCTGGTTCCGGTTTAAAGATATCCGTTTTGGCGCCAGCAGTGTTATCGCGCTGGTTCATGATGTGCTTGTGGTTCTGGCATTCTATGCGGTTGCCAAGGTATCTGTAGGAAGCACCTTTATCGCATGTATGCTGACCATTGTTGGTTATTCCATTAATGCCACAATTGTTATCTTTGACCGTATCCGTGAGAATATGGTTGGTCTGCGCAATAAAGATGATTTACAGAATATGGTCAATGAAAGTATTTCCCAGACCTTGTCCAGAAGTATCTTCACTTCTCTGACAACCTTCTTTATGGTAGCGGCGTTAGAGATATTTGGCGTATCTTCCATCAGGGAATTTGCACTTCCTCTGATGGTAGGTATTGTATGTGGTACTTATTCTTCCATCTGCCTGACAGGAGCGTTGTGGTTTGTGTTCCGCACCAAGCTTGGTAAAAAAGCAGTTGCAAAGAAGAAATAAATTCATTATATGAATTCATAGTGTTGACAAAATACGACACGGGTTGTATTATTGTATACAATATATAAAAGTTGAATGAAGGCGTTCTGCGAATAGCAGGACGCCTTTTGCGTGCATAAGCAGAGTCAGAAGACATGCGACGACATGCATAAGTGGCGTCAGACTTGGGATGGGAGGAATATTTATGTATGATTTAGATTTGTTGGAGCATACCGATACAGTGAATGAACTGCTGGCACGGTATGGTGTAAAATTTGGTATTTATAAAAACAATACCTTTAAGGAACAGTTATTTCCGTTTGATGCCATCCCCCGTGTGATTGAGAAGGATGAGTTTGGTTATCTGGAAAAGGGATTAAAGCAGAGAGTGGTAGCACTTAACTTATTCCTGAAGGATATTTACAGTAAGAAGCAGATTGTCAAAGATAAGGTTGTGCCGGAGAATTTCGGATGAATATCTGGACCCTATGAACTTCAATCCTGAGTCTGTCATAGGAATTCCTCATATTTATGATGTATACCGAAAAGGTAATGTGGCACTTATTAATGCACTCGGTAATGGTATCGCTGATGACAAAGGTATTTATTATTTCGTACCTAAGATGATTCAGTATTACCTGGGTGAAGACGGGGTGTAATTATGAATAGAGAAAGAATGGAACACTGAGATGAAAAAGAAAGTATTGTATGAGATAAAGGCATTATACCGGGATGATCTTCGTGTCATCGGCTATGAATTCGGAGAGGACGAAGAGACCCTTTGTATTCTGGGAAGTTTACGGGGCAATGAGGTTCAGCAGCTCTATGTATGTTCCCAGCTTGTTAAGAGATTTAAAGAGCTGGAAGAGCAGGGCAGAATTCATGCCGGACATAAGATATTGATCATTCCTACTGCCAATCCTTATTCCATGAATATCAAGAAAAGGTTCTGGCCTACGGACAATACGGATATTACCCGTATGTTTCCGGGATATGATCTGGGAGAAACGACCCAGAGGATTGCTGCCGGTATTTTTGATAAGATCAGGGAT
>JALETS010000109.1 GCA_022781395.1 Lachnospiraceae bacterium
ATCGTAGGTTACCTGTATAAACGTGGTATTACCAAGAACCAGTTAGGCTACGGTAGCGCAGTAGGTATTGTACTGCTTGTAATTGCATTGTTTATCAATATTGTTCAGTTAGTACTGAATGGAACCTTTAAGAAGGAGGAAGACTGATATGGCTGAGAATAAATCCTCTTTATCAAAAGATGACGGCATGGGCATGAAAGCAAAGAGAACGTTCCTGAGCATTCTTGCAACAGGCTGGTTTGCAATCCTTTCCATTATTATTGTATTTCCTTTGGTTGCGGGTTTAATTGCTTCATTCAGACCCGGAACGGAATTAATCCGCAGGGGGTTAAGCATTGACCTTGATTTCAGCACTATGACACTGGCAAACTACAAATATTTGTTTGGCGGTAATGCTGATTCCCAGAAATATATGATGTGGTATAAAAACAGTCTGATCTTAACACTCGTATCTGTTGTATTGACATTGTTTGTCTGCTACATAGTTGCTTATGGTCTGACCATGTATAATTATAAACTGAAGAACTTTTTGTTTTTCTTAGTTATTGCAACCATGATGGTACCGTTTGAGATCCTGATTCTTCCGCTTTATAAAGAAATGATCAGTTTGAAACTGATTGATACGATGGCAGGTGTTGTTCTGCCGGGTATCTGCGGTGCATCCACCATCTTCTTCTTTAGGCAGTATATGACAGGTCTGCCCAAGGAACTGCTGGATGCAGGGCGTATAGACGGAGCCACTGAGTATGGTATTTGTTTTAAGATCATGTTACCGATTACAAAACCGGCATTTGCCGCAATGTCAATTCTCTGTGCAATGGGTGCATGGAATAACGTATTGTGGCCCATGCTGGTATTCAGAAGTGCAGAGAAATTTACACTTCCGATTGGTTTGAATACCCTTCTTACACCGTATGGAAACAATTACGATGTGTTGATTGCAGGTTCCATGTTTGGTATCATTCCTGTATTTATCGTATTCCTTTGCTTCCAGAGATACTTTATCGAAGGTATGACAGCGGGAGCGGTTAAGGGTTAATTAAATTAGGGCATACACTCCATTGCCATAGGCTGCTGCAATTACTGCTTCGGCAGATAAGAACAGCAGCCTTTTTTTGAAAGTTTTATCATGTTTTAATGACAAAAATCGAGTTTTTTGATAGAATACAAATGTGAGTGTTGATATGAATAGAAGCGTCTCAGGCTTGTTACAAGCCGATAAAAGTGAAAAGAATACGGATTATCTGACAGGCCTTATCAATAGACGAGGGCTTTATGAGTTGTGGGAAAAAATATCTGCTGACATGACGGTACACTGCATTTATATGGATGTAGACAATTTTAAACTGGTCAATGACATCTATGGACATGCAAGAGGTGACGAACTGCTGAAATTTGTCAGCAGGATCCTGAGCAGGCAGTTTCCGGAACAGATGGTAGTGCGTATGGGCGGCGATGAGTTCGTTGTAGTCTGTAACGGCAGCGTGGATGTGGAGGAACTGGAATGGCAGCTTCAGGAAGTCCAGAACATTCTGAAAGAAGAGTTTGATGAGAGCCTTAGCGCTTTATTGTCATTCAGTATCGGTCTGACCGTGCATCAGCCGGTAGGGAAAGGTATCTCAATTATACTGGACCAGTGTGATGAGGCTATGTACCATGTGAAAAAGAATGGCAAAGGAAGCTATATCTGTTACGAGGATATCAAGGAACAACTGATTGAGCAGAAGGCTATGAAAGACAGAGCGCTCACCGCTTTGTCGGAATATGAGATCGAGATGCTTTTGCAGCCCATTGTCTATCTGCAGAATTCTAATGTATATGCGGCACAGGTTGTGACAAGATGGAATTTCCCGGGGCTTGGTATTGTGTCAGAGAGTAAGTTTCTGCCTGTGTTTGAGCAGTATGGTGTGATTACCATGCTGGATGAGATTGTGTTTGAACAGGTGTGTCAGTGGAAGAATCAGTGGAAGGGAACTGAGTTCGAGCATATTCAAATTTATGTCCGACTTTCCGGTCTGTATATTATGCAGATCAATGGTGTGAATTATCTGAGATGGTGTCTGGAGACTTATCAGATTGCACCGGAAGAAATCAAAATATGTATTGAGGAAAATGCTTTTCTGGGAAGAAATGAGAAGATGAAATATGCCATTGACCTTCTGACGGAAATAGGTTTTCATATTGTCATTTTGAACTTTGGTTCGGCCTCTTCCTTTATGGTGCTGCAAAATGTTCCGGCTAAGATTCTGAAACTGGATTCTAAATTGTTACCTCATTCTGTTGATACAGAGTGGAAGAAGGTAAACATACTTCGTAACGTTATCAGTATGGGCAGAGATTTAAGGTTTATGATTGTAGCCCAGGGTATAGAAAATTCCTCACAGGCAGAAATGCTAGCTAACTACGGTGCTCAGCTGGGGGTGGGAGATTTTTACGGAGAACCTCAGTCTACGGAAGAGTTTTATTGCCACTACAAAGACCGCTATTTCTTTGCGGAGAATATCAAGCCTACGGTGTATTCCTTTGATAATACCCTGAAGGATGTGGAAGAAAGATGTGAGGGAATATATCGTGGAGAAGGTTTGGCTTACAAAGAGGGTGTGATTCAGAGCCAGACTGCATTATACCTACCGGGTGGCAAGGTAAAAGAAAATCTGGTCAGATTACCGAAATCCGTTATGTATAGCGAAAGCTACACAATCTGTCTCTGGGTCAATACGGAGGAAGTACAGGCCTGGACCAGTATTCTCTATATTACTTATCTGGATGGTTTCATGAGTCTGGTTCCCAATGATGGGAAAGGAAGCTGCGCATTCCGTATGAAAGATGACAGGGAACCCAATGAATGGTTTGATGTGTTCTGCCGGGGTGTGGTTCCTGGACAGTGGGCATACCTGTGCATTTCCTATGATGTGATTACCGGCGTGGCCAAACTGTATTTTAACGGATTGTTGAATAGCAGCAAGGACCATGCACCTAATCTTAAAGTGGCCAATCGGGTATGGCTGGGCGGAGACGAGTACCAGCAGTCGTATCACGGCAGAGTTGCCGGACTGGAGATTTATCATTGCGTGCTTCCTGCAGAAGAGATTGAGCGGAAGTTCCGGGAGTATCAATGCGATCCTACGTTTCGTGGGACTGAAGGACGTAAGTAGAAGCCTTATCGAAAGATAGGGCTTTTACTTTGGGTAGTAACTATGGTATAACGGATGATGGTAAAGATATTGAAAGCAGAGGATAATAATTAATGAGAGGGATAGGAACGATTGTAAATGTGGTGGCAGTACTGATAGGAAGCTGCCTCGGTTTATGTGTAAAAGGCGGTATGAAAGAGAAAACACAGAAGATACTTGTGCAGGCATGTGGACTTGCGACACTCTTTATCGGTATCAGTGGAGCTTTAGAGCAGATGCTTGTGATGGATTCTGAGGGCATACATGCACAGGGGACTTTGTTATTAATCTGTTCTCTTGTGATAGGTGGCTTTGTAGGAGAAGCGCTGGATATCGAGAGCAGACTTGATACGCTGGGAGAAAGGATCAGAAGAATAGTCAAGGCTAAAAATGACAGCCGTTTTGTGGATGGATTTGTTACATCTTCCCTTGTGATTTGTATCGGAGCCATGGCTGTGGTAGGAGCCGTTCAGGACGGACTGACCGGCGATTGCAGTATGCTGCTGTCTAAGGCTGTTTTGGACTGTATTATTACACTTGTGTTTGCATCCTCCATGGGAATCGGGGTGCTTTGTTCGGCAGTGCCGCTTGGCATCTATCAGGGAGCAATTACCCTGCTGGCAGTCTTTATAGCGCCTTATCTGACGGATACAATGATTGCTTCTTTGTCCATGGTGGGCTCTGTCCTGATCTTTGGAGTGGGTATCAATCTGCTCTGGGAGAAAAAACTGCGGGTAGGCAATCTTCTTCCGGCACTGCTTGTACCAATCGTGTATGATCTCATTATGCAGATGACGCGGTAGAGCCGGAGTTTTACTCTATCTTGATTTTCTTATTGGATTGATATATATGGATAAATGGAATATAATGTAAAAAAACAAGGTGGAGAGACAGAGTATGAGTCAAAAGATAAGAAGCGTATTGATATTATTCACATGTTTGTGTGTATTGCTGGGAAATGCGAGTACGGTTGTGGCTGCACCGGCATCAAAAGTAAAGCTTACGAATTTAACATTTGATATGGATTACTATTACAATACATATCCGGACTTACAGTCACAAATCGGCTATAATTACAATGGATTATATAATCATTATTTAAAGTCCGGATTGCAGGAAGGAAGATCAGGAAGCACAGAATTTAACTGTTTAGTGTATATGAACAATTATACTGATTTGCAGGAAAAGTTCGGAAATAACTATACCGCATATTGCGCACACTATGAGACATATGGAAAAGCCGAGGGAAGAAATGCCGCATGCAATATCAGTGTAAAAGAACAAAAAGCGGAACAGTCAACAAAAAGCGTTATCGGTAGTTATGCAACAGCATATAATCCGAACATTCCGCGGGCAATCAATGTATCATTAGCGGCATCAAGAATTAACGGCGTGGTAATCCAACCGGGAGAATCTTTTTCCTTTAGTCAGACCATTCTTCCGAGAACGAAAGAAAATGGATATGTTGAAGCTCCGGTTATTATGGGTGATGAATTTGTTCCGGGAATTGGTGGAGGTATTTGTCAGGTATCATCTACCTTATATGCAGCAATGTTAAGTGCTGATATACCGGCAACAGAACGACATCCGCATTCCTTGGCAGTTTCATATATTCCGACCGGAATGGATGCTACGATTTCCGGTAATGCCGTAGATCTAAAGTTTACCAATATTTTTGATAAGCCAATTCAGATTCAGGCATCTGCATATGAAGGTACGTTAACGGTTACAATTAGTAAATAATAAATATAGTAAATAATAAATAAAATATACAGTAAGAAGATTGGAAATACCCCGGAACTTTGTCCGGGGTATCTTTAAATTATTTACACTCAAAGT
>JALETS010000136.1 GCA_022781395.1 Lachnospiraceae bacterium
ATCATCGTGGATGACTGCCAGATTTTAGGTAAAGTTTTCGGGGTCTTCAGATTGTATCATTAAGATATATTATTAATTGTATGTTCGCTAATTTTGATTGTTATTTTTTCCAGTATAGTAATATTCACATCAGACATAATAATAGTAACTGTCTAGTTCGCTAAACAGTTACTATTTTATTATTGCAGCTATTATTGCAAATTACTCGTATAAAGTACAGTTACCATTTGGAGCTAAACGGTTCTTAATGAAAGGGGGAAAGAAACATGAAAAATAGAGGGTTGGATTGCCTTGCCCTGACAATTGCCATCATCGGTGCTATTAACTGGGGGCTGATCGGTTTTTTCAGTTTTGACCTTGTAGCATTTATCTTCGGTAACATGTCATGGATTTCCAGAATCATTTATGCTTTGGTAGGTATAGCCGGTCTTTATATCATCACATTCTATATGTATGCCGGCGGCGATACCAGAGAAATAGACTCGTAAGAGCACTTGGTCAATGCATGAAGGAGCCTGCATTATGGAATAACCCTAATGCAGACTCCTTATTTGAATTCTATCTTAACAATACAGAAGCACAATAAGAATGCAACTACTGCATCAGGCTGTCTGTCTCAATCAGCTTACCATCTCTCCAGATACGCTCCAGATCATAGAACAGACGATTTTCTTTATCAAAGATATGGATTATCACATCATTGAAATCGAGTAGCACCCAGTTGGCATTTTGATATCCTTCAATCTGTTTCAGGGGATATCCTGCCCTTCCAAGGGTTTCTTCCACGTTATCAGACATCGCCTGAATCTGGCTTCTGTTCGTACCGTTTGCAATAATAAAATAATCTGCAATCACGGATACTTCACTGATATCAATCACCTTGATATCTTCCGCTTTTTTATCTTCCAATGCCTGAATGGCTAATTTAGCCATTTCTTTTGATTTATTGTTTTCCATACTAATAACCACACCTTTCTCTCAAGCTGCAAACATATTTTGAAATATTACCGTTTAATGCTGCCTTGCTGCCATATAAAATTCATAAGTCATCTGTGTCATCGTATCGGTCCTGCCTCCCTTGTGCGCCAGATATTCCAATGTATCTCCGAGTATTTTACGCATACAGTCATCCAAATCCTTATAGGCAAGTCTGCGTACCTGTGGAAGATTTTCGGCATGCTTCCGACCCGGTTCAATATAGTCCGCAATATATACGATTTTCTCAAGAAGGCTCATATTGGGTCTGCCGGTAGTATGATAACTGATTGCATTCAGAATATCTTCATCTGTTATCCCATACTTGGTCTTTGCTAACACACTGCCTGCCTTGGCATGGATTAAGGGAGAATCCTCCATGGCTTCTGCCTCAGATAACTTCACATGATTTTTCGTACAAACCGATAGCTGTTTCTCAAAGCTCATACATTTGGCACAGTCATGCAGCATTCCTGCCGTTAATGCTTTCTCCACGTCTTCTCCGTGTACCATTGCCAGATTAGCCGCCGTATATGCCACTCCAAGAGTGTGCTCATAGCGCTTTGGCTCCAATTCCTTTTCCATTGCTTTTCTAAGTTTGCTGATATCTGATGATTTCATATTATGTCTGTCCTATATTACTGTTTCTGATAAAGATGATGCATCTTAATGTATTCTGCCACTTTCTCCGGCACGTCCTCTCTAATACTCTCACCCAGTGCCACTTTTCTGCGAATATCCGATGATGATACATTAAGATATCCTGTCCTCAGCATGAAAATGCTAGCTCCATAGCGATCCTGCAATACTCTTATCTGTTCTTCCATCTGCTCTGTGGTCTTGTCATCACGAACTGCCGCCAAAATGTGACAGTTTACAAAAATCCGCTCAGGCTTAGCCCAATTATCCAGATTAAAGAGGCTGTCCGCACCCAGGATGAAATAAAATTCTGTTTCCGGTTGTTCTTCCTTCAGCCGCTCCAGGGTCTCATAGGTATAAGTATTGCCCTGACGTTCAATTTCCATGGTTGATAACCGATAAGAAGGCTTATTATTTATGGCAAGCCTAGTCATATCTGCACGTACCTGCCCCGGCAGCACACTTTGTCTTTCCTTCATATAAGGGACGCCACAAGGTATAAAAAGAATTTCATCCAGTGAAAACTGCTCCATTGCTCTGTCCGCAAGCATCAGATGTCCATTGTGAATGGGATTAAAGGTTCCTCCCATAATACCGACTTTCTTGTGTGTCACGTTAATCACTCCATCCATGGAAATTATCTAATTTCAAGCAATTCTGATTTGCAAAACTTACATTTTACGCTTTCGGAAGCTCAATTTTGGGATTCTTCTTATCAGGCTTATATAAAACAATCTTCTTACCTATCACCTGTACCACCTGGGAACGGGTTCTCTCTGCCACAACCTGTGCAATCTCATTCGGATCGTCGAAGCAATTCTTCAGCACAGCAATTTTAATCAGTTCCTTTGTATTGAAGGCTTCACTGATAGCCGCCACAAATTCCGGGGTAAGACTGGATTTTCCCACCTGAAAAATAGGATTAATGTTCATTGCCAGCCCTTTTAAATAGGCTCTCTGTTTACTTGTCATACTTCCTCCACATACTATTTATAATAATCAAAAGACAGACCATACATTCTTACCGTACTGCCTTCTTCTATTCCCAATTCCTCTAACTGCTTTAAGATACCGTTTTCCTTCAGGAAATCCTGGAAGAACTTGAAGCCCTTCTCAGACTCTAAATTGGTGTAGGAAAGCATTTTCTCAATCCTTGGTCCTTCCACCACATATTCGTCAGCCTGTGCATCATATTCCACTGTAAAGGGCTCGCTTTCCAGTCCAAAGTGGAACTCGGGGAAGAATTCCTGTTCAAATACGGTAGGCTTCGTGTCTAATTCTCCCAACCGGTTACTGATTGCATACAGGAGCTCTCTAAGCCCTTTTCCGCTGATTGCCGAAATTCCATACACCGGAATGCCTTTCGGCTCAAATTCGGCCTTTATCGCAGCCACAGGGTCATCCTCCGTATAGATCATATCAATCTTATTGGCCGCAATGATCTGGGGACGTCCTGCTATCTCCGGATTATAGGCCTCCAACTCTTTATTGATGGCATAGATATCTTCGATGGGATCTCTGCCCTCTGTGGAAGCGGCATCTACGATATGCACAATCAGCTTGGTACGCTCTATATGCCGTAAAAACTCGTGTCCCAGACCAACACCCTCTGATGCGCCTTCAATCAGTCCCGGAATATCTGCTATAACAAAACCCTTGGCATCCTCCAGATCCACCACACCCAGATTGGGATTCAAAGTGGTGAAATGATAATTGGCGATCTTCGGTCTGGCATTGGTTACCTTCGAAAGAAAGGTAGATTTTCCCACATTCGGGAATCCTACCAGCCCCACATCCGCAATCACTTTAAGCTCCAGGATTAATTCAAGCTCCTGGGCAGGCTGTCCCGGTTGGGCATACTTCGGTGCCTGCATAGTGCTGGTTGCATAATGCTGGTTTCCGTTCCCTCCTCTGCCGCCTTTCAGCAACAGAAACTTACGGTTTTCACCGGACATATCCGTAATGACCTTACCGCTTTCCGCCTCTTTGATAACCGTTCCTTCCGGTACTTTGATAATGATATCTTCGCCGTTTTTACCGGCACAGTTGCGTTTACCGCCCTCCGCACCGTCCTTGGCACAATACTTGCGGATATGTCTGAAGTCCGTCAGGGTATTAAGCCCTTCATCTACCACAAAATAGACACTGCCGCCATTGCCGCCGTCTCCGCCGTCCGGTCCGCCGTTTGGAACATATTTTTCTCTTCGGAAGGATACGTGTCCGTCTCCTCCCTTGCCGCTTCTTACATAGATTTTCGCGCGATCTGCAAACATAGATAACTCCTTAAAAAAAGGCTTCAAACACCTGGATGTTCGAAGCCCGATTCATTCATTATTTCTCTACAGGATATACGGAAGCCTGCTTCTTGTCTCTTCCTTTTCTCTCGAAACGAAGAACACCGTCAACCAAAGCGAACAGTGTGTCATCACCACCGATACCTACATTAGTACCCGGATGAATCTTAGTTCCACGCTGTCTGTATAAAATATTTCCTGCTTTAACGAATTGTCCGTCAGCTCTCTTTGCAC
>JALETS010000143.1 GCA_022781395.1 Lachnospiraceae bacterium
TTCCAGTTTGCCTCTACTCAGGTGCTTCATGTGCTTTATAAGAAATACCAGAAGCAGACCTTTTTCATTGTGACCGGGAAGCCTGAGGAAATCTGTGATGCTATTTACAAGGTAAGCAGACATGGCGCAACCATTCTGGAAGGACGGGGCTCCTATGAGCATTGTGAGAGGAATGTGGTGTATTCCGTGGTTTCCAGAGAAGAGGTAAAGAAAGTGCTGCAGGCGGTAAGAACTGTGGATTCGGAAGCATTTATCAATGAGCTAAAGACAGAAGGACTGTCGGGTCGGTTCTATCAACGGCCGACAGACTAAAAATAACTTATGAGGGATTAAAGGGAAATACAAATGAAAATTAAAACAGCAAAAATGAAGTATGAGGATGTGCTTGCCATTCCGGTGCCTGTGCACAAGAAGCCGGTCAGACAGGCCTTCGTTTTTCGTCTATTGCTCCGACTGCTGTCCATCATGGATTTGCGGGCGACTCATTTTACATGTAAGAGAATAGGCATGGAACGGCTTGGAAAGGACGAGCCTTGTCTGGTGCTGATGAATCATTCAAGTTTTATTGATTTAGAGATTGCATCCACAGTGCTTTTCCCCAGGCAGTTCCATATTGTATGTACGTCAGACGGTTTCGTGGGAAAAGAATGGCTGATGCGGCTGATTGGTTGTATCCCCACGAAGAAATTCATCAATGATGTGACACTGGTGCGGGATATGATTTATACCGTAAAACAGTTGAAAAGCTCTATCCTGATGTATCCGGAGGCCAGCTACAGCTTTGACGGCACCGAGACGCCCCTTCCGGAGAGCCTGGGAAAATGTCTGAAGCTGTTAAAGGTTCCTGTGGTCATAATCCGTACCCAAGGCGCTTTTGCCAGAGGTCCCCTTTATAATAATCTGCAGCTACGCAAAGTACAGGTATCTGCCGAGATGGAATATCTGCTTTCACCCGAGGATATTGCCGAGAAATCTCCCGGGGAATTGAACGTGATTTTGCAGCGCCAGTTTACTTTTGACTATTTTCGCTGGCAGCAGGAAAACCATGTCAAGATTGCAGAGCCGTTTCGTGCGGATGGTTTAAACAGGATGCTTTACAAGTGTCCGAAGTGTCACGAGGAAGGAAAGATGACAGGACAGGGAACCCGTCTGCAATGCAACAACTGTAAGAAGGAATACGAACTGACGGAATATGGATTTCTCCGGGCAGGGAACGGCGTGACAGAGTTTGAGCACATACCGGACTGGTATCGATGGGAAAGAGAGTGTGTGAGAAAAGAACTGCTTGACGGAACCTATCACATGGAGGTGCCGGTGGATATTTATATGATGGTCGATACCAAATGTGTGTATCAGGTGGGAGAAGGGACATTGACGCATTCTGGAGCCGGATTTCATCTGATAGGCTGTGAAGGCAGTCTGGATTATGTGCAGGAACCGCTTTCCTCATATAGTCTGTATTCGGATTTCTACTGGTATGAGATTGGTGATGTAATCTGTATCGGAGATGAGAGGGCTCAATACTATTGCTTCCCGCAGGGGTGCGGCGATATTGTTGCCAAGGCCAGACTGGCAGCAGAGGAGCTCTATAAGATTGTGAAGGCAGCATTATGAAAATGCAATAGGAGATTTTTATGCAGAATTTGATTTTTTGTCTGAATGCCACAGTTCCGATTTTCCTTCTGATGGTGCTTGGATTCTTTTTTAAGAAAATTGGTATTTTTACAGAGTCATTTACAAAAACGATGAATTCCTTTGTATTTAAGGTGGCGCTGCCTGTTTTACTTTTTCAGGATCTGTCAGGGGAAGATTTCCTGGCAGTGTGGGATGGGAAGTTTGTATTATTTTGTTTTCTGGCAACCCTTCTGTCGATTGCCCTTGCAATCCTGATTTCGTATTTATGGAAAGACCGCTCTGTGCAGGGAGAGTTTGCGCAGGCAGCATATCGTTCCAGCGCGGCACTTCTGGGTATCGGTTTTATCCAGAATATATATGGAACCTCAGGCATGGCACCGCTCATGATCATCGGTACGGTGCCTTTGTATAATATCATGGCGGTGGTTATTCTGTCTTTCTTAAAGCCCAACCGGGGTAAATTGGACAAAAAACTGCTGTTAAATACACTGAAAGGAATTGTGACCAATCCGATTATTCTGGGAATTGCAATCGGTATGCTATGGTCGCTTTGTAAAATACCGCAACCTCTTATTATGGAGAAAACTGTAAAATACATTGCAAATCTGGCGACACCGCTGGGACTGATGGCGCTGGGAGCAAGCTTTGATTACCGGAAAGCATTTCAGGCACTGAAACCGGCACTTTGTGCCAGTGGGATGAAACTGATTTTGTTCTGCATGCTCTTTCTGCCGCTTGCGGTCAGGATGGGATATGTACAGGACAAGCTGGTGGCAATCCTTGTGATGCTGGGGTCTCCAACAACGGTTAGCTGTTTTGTCATGGCCAAAAGCATGGGACATGAAGGAACGCTCTCCTCCAGTACGGTTATGATCACCACATTTTTCAGTGCATTTACGCTGACCTTCTGGCTCTATGTATTGCGCGTGATGGGGTTGGTGTAACCCTATCCCTCACACCACCGGAACGGTTTGACCGGCAGTCCGGCTTCATTGTAAATATTCACGGTTGCATAGTCAGCCCAGGCAAACTGCACCGTACAAGGCGCATCTGACAGGCTGTCTGCCTTCAAAATGATCTGTGTACCATCAATCGTGATGGAATCAACAGGAATCTCTTTTCCCCGCTGTATCAGCACAAATCCCGTTATGTCCTGATCGGGACAGCTTAAAGAACCACAGTTAGCCAAAGATATTGTGATGGCATGCCCGGAAGCAGTATCACGCACAGCCTTAAGAAACTCCGGTGATTCGCATAAAATATTTTCTCCGTATACTTTTCCTCTGGCAAGCAGTGCAAGTCTTCTGCCCACTTCCATCTTCTGTTTGGGATGGATATCATAGTAGGAACCGATATCCATTATACTGACCATTCCTGTCTGAGGCACTGTTTTGCTGACCAGTTCCTGCTTCTCGCGTACCTGGGTGTAACCTTTGGAATCACAGGCAAGCCATTCCCCGAAAGGAGCAAGCTGAACGAACAGAAAAGGAAACTGATCGTTCCATTTCTCGCGCCAGAAGGTGATCATGGCGGTCATCAGCTTATCATAGATGTCGGCATGCCCTGCATCGGTTTCTCCCTGATACCAGAGCGCACCCTTGATGGCAAAAGGAATCAGAGGTTCTAACATCTGGTGATACAGTCCGCCGGGACGATTGATGTTATAGGGGCCCATGGGAACGAAGGGATCATTTGCATGTTCTTCCATATAGGTCTCCTGCCATGCTCTGTCTCGGCCGTACAGCAGAGGCATGAATTCCTCCATATGCTTCGGG
>JALETS010000156.1 GCA_022781395.1 Lachnospiraceae bacterium
AGAAAGCTCCAGGCAGACGATCGCAGTCTGAAGGTAGTTGAGTGGACGGGAAGCATCCCAGAAAAGACGGGATATAACCCATAACGCATCCTCTAATGTGTTAGCCCGGAAGAAGATCCAGGTAAAACACAATATAGTAAATGTAAGTGGAAGTTGCCACCAGTGCCGCTTCTTCAGATAATGTCTCAGACCGGTTTCGGGAACCGTATCTTTGGAACGGGGATACAGGAATGTTTCGATAATCTGTAACAACCCGTGAAGACCGCCCCAGATAATATAGGTAAGACTGCTGCCGTGCCAGAAGCCGCTGACCAGAAAGGTAATCATCAGATTCAGGCAATGCCGCCATTTCTTCACTCTGTTGCCACCCAGTGGAATATAGACATAGTCACGGAACCAGCTCGACAGGGAAATGTGCCATCTGTTCCAAAATTCCTTGATGGAGAAGGAATAATAGGGGCTTTTAAAGTTTGTCATCAGTTCTATACCAAAGAGCCGTGCACAGCCAATGGCAATATCGGAATAGCCGGAGAAATCACAGTAGATTTCAATGGCAAACATGATTGTTACAATAATAAAGGCAAGTCCCACATAGCTGTGGACATTGTTATACAGTCGGTCTACAGTCATTGCGAAAACATCTGCAATCACTAGCTTCTTAAAATACCCCCATGCCATCAGTTTCAGACCATAGGTTACGTCATCATACCGGAAAGGACGTTCCTTCTTATACTGTGGCAGCAGGGAGTCTGCTCTGCCAATGGGCCCCGCCAGAAGCTGGGGAAAGAAAGACACAAACAGTGCATAATAGCCGAAATGATGTTCTGCTTTACTCTTACCCTTGTAGACATCTATTAAATAACCCATGGACTGGAAAAAATAGAAGGAAATACCTGCCGGTAGCAGGATTTTCAGTGTAATGGGCTGCATAGACAGGCGACCGGCATCAATCAGGCTGTTGAGATGATTGATGACAGGACTTCCCAGCTTATAGAACAGAAGGATTAATACAAGAGGAATGATGCCTCCCATCAGGCAATGCTTCTTCTGTCCGAGAGAATCTGCTTTCTCAAGCTTAAGTGCCAGCAAATAGGTCAGTATGGTAGTTGCCAGAAGCAGGATGCCGTAGCCGATATGCAGGTTCATATAGAATACATAGCTTGCCAGCAGCAGAAAAGCCCATCTGTATTTGTGAGGTACCAGATAGTACAGGATAAAAACAATTATGATAAATATTCCAAAGGTCAGAGAATTAAATAGCATAGTTTATTCCTCGCATATAAATTTCACGACTTATTTTACTTTATCTGAAGGGAATATGCAATAAAGGTTTCTTTTAAACTCATTTTGTGCTAGAATACTTAATTATTAAAGACTTGAGAATGGATTACATTATGGGAATTACCTCATTTTATTTTTTGTGTTTTTTTGCTGCCATGCTGATATTGTATTACTGCATCCCTAAGAAGTTTCAGTGGGGATTTCTTTTGTTGTGCAGTGTGGCATATTATCTTCTGACGGGCAATGAACTGTTGATCCTTTATCCGATCGTATCGGTAAGCGCCTGCTATGTGGGTGGATGTATGCTTGTCCGGCTGCCGGCAGAGAAGGAGAAGGAACGTAAGCTGGTTCTGCTTATGACAATACTTGTCAATATCGGAATCCTGGTGGTATTGAAATATGTGAATTTCGGTATCTATACGATAGATGGAATTGCCAATCTATTTGGAAATTCAGGAACATTGATCGAAACCGTGGATTTTCTGGTGCCGCTTGGCGTGTCTTTCTATACTTTTTCACTGCTGGGTTATGTGGTAGATGTATATTATGGGATTGCGGTTCCGCAGAAGAATTATCTGAAGCTGATGCTCTACGGTATGTATTTTCCGGCGATTATCTCCGGCCCGATTCTGAAATACAGGGAACACGGAGAGCAGTTTTTTGCGTCTCACGCGTTTGATTACCGGCAGGTAACCAGAGGTTTGCAACGCATGGTATGGGGATTTTTTAAGAAGCTGGTCATTGCAGAGCGTCTGGGAATGCTGGTCAATACAGTTTATGGACAGTATGCGGACTATCCGGGAGCTTATATCTGGGTTGCCACCATATGCTATGCATTCCAATTATATACGGATTTTTCGGGTTGCATGGATATTGTGCTGGGTCTGTCGGAAAGCTTTGGCATTATTCTGCCCGAGAACTTTACAACGCCGTTTTTTGCCAAGAGTGTTGCGGAATACTGGAGAAGATGGCATATCACATTGGGTGTGTGGATGAAAGATTATGTGTTCTATCCGGTGCTTCGTTCCCGTTTCTTTACCAATCTGAACCGTTCCTGGAAGGAGAGGTTCGGTAAGAAGAAGGGCAAGCAGTATGCCACTTTTGTGGCTATGTTCATTCTGTGGCTGACGGTAGGTATATGGCATGGCGGAGACTGGAAATTCGTGATTGGTTCGGGTCTGCTGCATTGGTTCTACATCGTCATGGAAGAACTTCTTGAGCCGCCCTGTGAGAAGCTGATGCAACGACTTCATATGGATCCGAACGGCAAGGTAGTGAATGTTATCCGGGTGCTGCGCACCTTCTTTCTGGTATGTATCGGTGATCTGTTCTTTAGGGCTGCTTCGGTAGGCGATGCCTTTGCCATGCTGAAAGCGGCGGTTACTACATGGAATCCGTCAGTATTATGGAACGGATCTTTATTACAGCTTGGGCTTGACACAATGGAAATGATAATTACGATTGCTTCCCTGTTGATCCTGTATGGAGTATCTCTGCTGCAGCAGAAGGGATCTGTTAGGGACCGTATTGCGGAAAAATCCCTGCCGGTTCGCTGGATCATCTGGTATGCCCTTTTGTTCTATGTGATTCTGCTGGGGTGCTATGGTCCGGGTTACAGCGCATCGGAATTTATTTATCAGGGATTTTAATAGGGATTACAATAGGGATTATAATCCCTATTGTAATCCCGAAAGAGCCGGTTTAAAAAGTTTCATATTTTTCCAGTTAATATAGTTTACTTTATGACAAAAATATACTAAAATTATTTCTGAATAAAACTATGAAAAGGAGATACAGTCATGAATATTTCACCATTACAGAAGGCCAGATATGAGTATACTCCCAAGCTTCCGGGAATGCTCAGAAACGGCATTGCCGATATCTGTGTCAAGGAAGGCGAGGAAACCCAGAGTGTAGCTGATCAGGAGAGGATTAAGGCACTTTTTCCCAATACTTACGGTAAAAAGGAAATTACATTTGAAAAAGGAAAGAATACATCCGTAAATAAGAAACAGGTTGTAGGTGTTATTCTTTCCGGTGGACAGGCTCCCGGTGGACACAACGTTATCAGCGGTCTTTACGATGCATTAAAGGCTACCAACAAAGATAACGTACTTTTGGGATTCAAGGGTGGTCCGGACGGACTTCTCAAGAATGATTATGTTGAGTTTGACGATGCGTTTATCGATGCTTACAGGAACACAGGTGGTTTCGATATCATCGGTTCCGGAAGAACAAAGCTTGAGACAAAAGAACAGTTCGCAATCGTTGCAGAGAATGCTAAGAAGAACGGACTTACAGCAGTTGTTATCATCGGTGGTGATGATTCCAACACAAACGCTGCTACTCTTGCTGAGTACATGGCAGCAAACAACACAGGTATTCAGGTAATCGGATGTCCTAAGACTATTGACGGTGACCTTAAGAATGAAGATATCGAAGCTTCTTTTGGTTTTGATACTGCTACTAAGACATACTCAGAGCTTATCGGTAACATCGAAAGAGATGCTAACTCTGCTAAGAAATACTGGCATTTCGTTAAGGTTATGGGACGTTCCGCTTCTCATGTTGCTTTGGAGTGTGCGCTTGAGACACAGCCGAACATCTGCTTAATCGGTGAAGAAGTAGCTGCTAAGAAGCAGTCACTTGCAGAAATTGCAAGCTACATCGCTGATTCTGTTGAGAAGAGAGGAAACAACGGTAACAACTTCGGTGTTGCCATCATTCCTGAAGGTATCGTAGAATTCGTTCCCGAGTTCTCTGTACTGATTGCAGAAATCAATGAACTTCTTGCCGGCAGCAAGACAGATGAGTTCAATGCACTTCCTTCCTGGGATGATAAATATGCATTCATTAAGAATGGTCTTACAGAGGCTTCCTTTGCTGTATTTGATATTCTTCCACAGGGTATTCAGCAGCAGTTATTCCTTGAGAGAGATCCTCATGGAAACGTACAGGTTTCCTTAATTGAGTCTGAGAAATTATTCTCTGAACTTGTTAAGAATGAACTTGCTAAGAGAAAAGCAGCCGGAACCTACAAAGGAAAATTTGGTGCACAGCATCACTTCTTCGGATACGAAGGAAGATGTGCATTCCCTTCAAACTTCGATGCTGACTACTGCTACTCTCTTGGCTACAACGCATTTATGTTAATTCAGTATGGTTACACCGGATACCTTTCCAAAGTATCCAATATTGCTAAACCGGCTGAAGAGTGGGTTGCAGGCGGTATGCCGATCACTAAGATGATGAACATGGAAAGAAGAAATGGTGAAGATAAGCCGGTTATCAGAAAAGCTCTTGTTGAACTTGATGGCGCACCATTTAAATACTTTGAAGCACACAGAGATGAGTGGGCAGTTGAGACATGCTTCACATTCCCGGGTGCTATTCAGTACTATGGCCCGGCTGAGGTATGTGACCTCACAACAAGAACACTTGCTCTTGAGCAGGCAAAATAGGATTTTCAAGGGAATAACCTGATTTGAAATGACCTCCAAAAGTCGAACCAATTATAAGTTGACTTTTGGGGGTATTTTTGTGTGATTGGAAAATGCTTGATTAATCGGAAAAAGTGTTGGCGAAAGACAAATTGGCATAGTAAAATAATAATTTTTATGATAAGATAATAAATAATGTCATTATATTTTCGAAAAATATAGGAAGCCGGTACGCTTCAGAACGGAGTAACGATGGACAAAATAGCTGTATTGATTCCATGCTATAATGAAGAGAAGACGATTGCCAAGGTAGTGAAGGATGCCAAAGAGGCATTGCCGGAGGCTGTGGTTTATGTGTATGACAATAATTCGACGGATCGTACTGTGGAGCTTGCTACAGAAGCAGGTGCGGTAGTCCGATATGAGCATATGCAGGGTAAGGGGAATGTAATCCGCCGGATGTTTCGTGAGATTGAGGCGGAATGTTATATCATGGTGGATGGAGATGATACCTATCCGATGGAATATGCCAGAGAGATGGTAGATAAAGTACTGGGACATAATGCGGATATGGTGGTGGGAGACAGACTTTCTTCTACCTATTTTACAGAGAACAAGCGTCCCTTCCACAATTTTGGCAATACCATTGTAAGAAGCAGTATTAACAGACTGTTTGACTGTGATATTAAGGATATTATGACCGGATATCGTGCGTTCAGCTATGGTTTTGTCAAGACATTTCCGGTATTGTCCACCGGATTTGAGATTGAGACAGAGATGACGATTCATGCGGTCTATAATAATATGCAGATTGAGAATGTGATTGTGGATTATCGTGACAGACCGGAGGGGAGCGAGTCGAAGCTGAATACCTTTTCCGATGGTTTTAAAGTGCTTCATACAATTATAAAGCTGTATCGTGATTATAAGCCTCTTGAATTTTTCGGTTTATGTTCTGTCATTCTGGCATTGGTGGCAGTTATTCTGTTTGTTCCGATTCTGGTTGCTTATATTGAAACAGGACTGGTATTACGTTTCCCCACTTTGTTTGTGTGCGGCTTTATCGGACTGGCAGCGATTCAGTCGCTGTTTGCGGGTCTGATCCTGTCGAATATGGCTCTGAAGAACCGGAGAGATTTCGAATACCGGCTTACCCTTGTGACACGAAGGGTTCATCACGAGGAATAAAGAGATAGTAATGCAGATCAGAGAAAGGCATCGTTTTTATGATGGAAAAGATAAAAGAACGGTTTACGAGACAGGAACTGATGATAACAATGATTACGGCATGTGCAACCCTGGCGGTTACATGTCGTATTTTTCTATTGCTTCGTGCAGAAGGCAATTTGTATACGATGGGCATTTTCCCGCTGGCGATTTTGCTGGGATTCTATTGCCTCTGGAAAAAGACTTTGTTTCTTAAGAAAGTCTTTTTTTCTGCATGGGTAAGAGTTTTGCTTGCCATTTGCTTTACGGCATTGCAGGTTGTGGGTATGTGGTGGAGCAATCCGGGAATGGAGTCTTCTGTGCGTGGATTGGAGATCGTGCTGTGGATCGTGTGCCTGACACCTCTTACTTTTGCAGGGCAGAATGCATTGTTTGCATGGTGCAGGGAATATGCAGAGTCTCAGCCGGGCAATCAGGAACCTGTGAAGAGTAGGATTTACCGATGGATGCAAAGGTTTCCATGGCTCCAGAAGGAGTTTTGTGCAGTCAAGGGTTTCTGGTGTGCTTTTGCGGTTATAATGGCAGGTTTTATGATCCCTTTTATCACATATTATCCGGCGATCATGGCATATGATGTGATCCCGCAGTTAGATCAGATTAAGATCAGCGGTTATACAACGCATCATCCGCTGATTCACACACTGTTTCTGTCGGCATGTCTGAAGGTTGGAGAATGGATTCCTTTTGCGCATAATGCGGACCGGGCGGGACTGGCACTTTATTCCCTTGTGCAGATGGCAGTGATGGCAGGCAGTTTTGCATACGTGTATGTTTTCCTTAGAAAGAGACAGGTCAACAGGTGCCTGTGTTATTTCTATGTGCTGTGCGTGGCATTTTATCCTACGCACGGTATGCTGGCCGTTTCTATTACCAAGGACAGTATTTATGGAGTCTTAGTTATGCTGTTTGTGGTGATGGTATATGATGCGGTTATAAGGAGAGGGGAAGAAATGTTATCTGCGGGCTGGCTTGCGGCATACACGGTCATTACAGTTTTGCTTCTGCTGTTTCGCAATAACAGTATTTATGCATGGGCGCTGTTCCTGGCAGCTTATGCTGTGGCAATGCGTAAGACAATAGATTATCGCAGGATGATGGCGGCTCATGTCGCGGCTTTCCTACTGTATCTTGCTGCCAGCGTAGGAATAACTATAGGTGCCGGTGCTACCAGTAACACCTATGCCAGAGAAATGTTAAGTGTACCGGCCCAGCAGATTGCCAGAGTGGTAGCATATCATGAATCAGAACTGACCGAAGAGGATTTAGAGAAGATAGAAGCTGTCTGGGGAGAGGACAATCTGCCGGAATATGTACCGGCCATTTCAGACCGCAGTAAGAGGGATATCTCGAATGATTCGGAAGTCTTAAAGAATCTGGCAAGTCTCTGGATGGATTTGGGCAGACGATACCCCGGAGAATATGTGAAAGCATTTTTACTGAAAAATAAGGGAA
>JALETS010000175.1 GCA_022781395.1 Lachnospiraceae bacterium
GTGCCTTAACGCTTCACTGGCAGGTCTGGTTGGTATCACCGCAGGCTGCGATGTAATGGATGCGTTCGGTGCTATCATGGTCGGCGTTGTTTCAGGACTTCTGGTTCCCTTTGGCGTATGGCTCCTGGATTACAAGCTCCACATTGATGACCCTGTTGGTGCAGTTGCAGTACATATGATGAATGGTATCTGGGGTACGCTTGCAGTTGGTTTATTTGCAACCAATACAGCTCCGGGTTATTCCATCGCAGATGCATCCGGTAATGAGTTAGTAGGTCTGTTCTATGGCGGCGGATTTAAACTCCTTGGTTTACAGCTTCTTGGTTTCGTAGCCGTAGCAGCATGGACAGTAGTGACAATAACAATCGTATTCCTTGTTATCAAAGCAACCATTGGATTAAGAGCTTCTGAGGAAGAGGAAATTGTTGGTCTGGATGTTATGGAGCATGGTCTTGCATCTGCATACTCAGGCTTCAGCATTATGGATGTATCTAACACGATGTCTATGGACATTAACGAGAATACAAGCCTTGGTACAGATGATTATGAGTCTGCTTCCCAGGTACAGAAGGATGCAGCAGTACAGGTTGCACAGGTACCGATGCCATCTTCAACCGGTATGTACAAAGTGTCTATCATTGCGAAACTGTCCAGATATGACCAGTTACGTAAGGCCATGAATGATCTGGGTGTAACCGGTATGACAGTAACACAGGTTATGGGTTGCGGTATCCAGAAGGGTGCCGGCGAGATGTATCGTGGTGTTGAAGTAGATGCAACCTTACTTCCGAAGGTTAAAGTAGAAGTCGTAGTCAGCAAGATTCCTGTAGACGCTGTTGTAGAGGCTGCTAAGAAAGCTCTTTATACAGGTCACATCGGAGATGGTAAGATCTTCGTATACAATGTTGATAAAGTTGTTAAGATCCGTACAGGAGAAGAAGACTTTGCAGCATTGCAGGATGTTGAGTAAGCGTATACCTATATCCCTTAGTTTGTATATATAAAACGGGCCCCTTGGTGCTTCCACCGCCGAGGGGTTCGTTTTATTTTGGGATAAATCATATTAAGGAAGTGTTAAAACCTTGCTTCATATGATAGAAAATCTTGTTACGGGTTGACCACATATGATATGATGAAAACGTACTTTGAGCGATGAAACAGGGTTATATTATTTCGTTGGATTAGAATAATGGATTCCGGTTCAAAATAATAGAAAAGGCAGGATGAATGGAGGCAAAATGAGAAAAACAAAAATCGTATGTACATTAGGTCCTTCCACGGACAAAGAAAGCGTATTAAAACAAATGATGATAGAAGGCATGAATGTTGCCAGATGTAATTTTTCCCACGGAACTTATGAGGAACATAAGAAGAGAATGAACATGGTTAAGAAGCTTCGCAAGGAGGTAGGAAAGCCGGTAGCTATTTTGTTAGATACCAAGGGACCGGAGGTTCGTGTCAAGGATTTCAAGGAAGGTAAGGTTATGCTGGAAGCCGGACAGCTCTTTACCCTGACGGCAGATGAGGTAGAAGGAACGAAGGACAAGGTCAGTGTTACTTATAACCGCCTGTACGAAGATCTGGAAGTAGGCATGCGCGTACTGATCGATGATGGTCTGATTGAAATGAAGGTTGAAAAGGTTGATAAGAATGATATTGTCTGCCGCGTGATAAATGGTGGTGTGGTATCGAATCATAAAGGCGTTAATGTGCCGGATGTAGATTTGTCCATGCCATATATCAGTGATAAGGACAGAGAGGATATTCTCTTCGGTATTAGCCAGGATGTGGATTTTATTGCAGCATCCTTTGTACAGAAGAAGGAAGATATCCTGCAGCTCCGCAAGCTGTTGGAGAAAAACGGCGGTGAGGATATTAAGATTATTTCTAAGATAGAAAATGCCCAGGGTGTAGCCAATATTGATGATATTATCGAGGTGTCAGATGGTATTATGGTTGCCCGTGGTGATATGGGTGTAGAGATTCCGTATGAGGAAGTACCGGTCATTCAGAAGAAGATTATCAAGAAGGTGTACCGAGCCGGAAAGCAGGTTATCACAGCTACGCAGATGCTGGAGTCCATGATCAAGAATCCGAGACCGACCAGAGCTGAGACCACAGACATTGCCAATGCGGTATATGACGGAACCAGTGCTATCATGTTATCCGGTGAAACGGCTGCCGGAGCATATCCGGTCGAGGCGGTCAGAACCATGGTCAAGATTGCGGAACGCACGGAACAGGATGTGGACTATCGGAAGAGATTTTTTGAATTAGAACGAAGAGCTAACCCGGATATCACAGATGCTATCTGTCATGCTACCTGTACGACTGCTTTGGATCTGAATGCGAAAGCAATCGTTACGGTTACCAAATCCGGCCGTTCAGCCAGAATGGTATCCAGGTATCGTCCTGAGTGTGATATTATCAGCTGTGCTACGACGGAGAAGGTGTGCAGACAGTTATCCTTATCCTGGGGTGTGACACCTCTGGTAATTAAAGAAGAAAAAGAGGTGTTTGATCTCTTTGACAAAGCTATCATGGCAGCAGAGAAGATAGGGCTGTTACAAAAAGGAGATTTGACGGTCATCACATCAGGTGTGCCGATTGGATTTTCCGGGACAACCAATATGATTAAAGTACAGATTGTGTAAATGAAAAGTCAGGCAGTCGAGCCTGACTTTCTGTATGAAACAGAGAATTGCTTTGCTTTTTATAAAAACAAACTTACTACCGGAATCGTAATCAGACTTAAGATAGTCGTCAGGATAATCCCCTGTGAAATCGTGTCGGTTTCTACATTCAACTGTTTAGACAGCATCAGCGGCATGTTTGCTGCCGGTACGGCAAGCATCAGCGCCATGGTATTAAGAATCAGGGTATTATGGATAAACGGGCGCATCAGTATGATACAGCCGATGGGCACAAGAATCTGACGAAGCAGTGTAAAACCGTATAGCTTCGGGTGGGAGAAAATCTTTTTTGGAGTCATCTGTGCCACGGACACACCAAGCACCAGCATAGACAGAAGTGTAGTTGCCCTTCCGATGTAAGACATGGTTGATGTGATGATCACAGGAACATTGAAATTGCCAAGGTAGAAGACAATGGTAGCAGCTGCAGAAATGGTTCCCACGTTGATAATCTTTTGCCAACGACCGGAAGCGGCAGGGGTAGCAAAATCGGAGGAAGACTGCTTGGCTGCCGCCTTCTGTAATGTAGAAATGCCAAAAGTATAAATCAGTATATTAAACAACAGATTGAAAATAGATACAAAAATAAGAGATTCATTGCCCAGTACAGCAGAGGCCAGCGGGATGCCGATAAAACCGGTATTGCCGAAGATTGTCAGCATTCGGTAAGCATAATGATACCGATTCGGGACACGCAGAATATAAGGAATCAGGAAGCTGACTGCAATCAGGATGGCATAGATAACAGCGTATGCAATCAGGGCGAGTCCGAGCTCCGGTATGGAAACTTTAGGACCATCATCAAAGGCAGAGCAAATCAAAAGTGCCGGATTGGTTATATTTACGATTAATCCGGAAAGCTGCTTGGAAGTTTTCTCAGACAGCATTTCTTTCTTAAACAGAATCATTCCTATTCCAATCAGAATAAAAATAATGACCATTTGTTGTAATACGACAGTGATACTCATATGCTATAATCCTTTTCTTTTATCATAAAATAGTTCCATTCATATCTGCATAGCATTATGCAAAACACGTGCCTATTGTAGCATGATTTTGCATTATGTAAAAGCAAAAAAGTACATACAGTTATAGACGGGAAGGTGTGAAATATTATATACTTATTATTAGTTTGCAAAGGCAGTTGTCTGATTCGGAAAGGGCGCGGATATTATAATGCAGCAGTACATAATGGCATTGGACCAGGGAACGACCAGTTCCCGTTGTATTCTATTTGATCATAACGGAAAGATATGTAGTAAGGCTCAGAAAGAATTTACGCAGATTTATCCCCAGCCGGGCTGGGTAGAACATAATCCCCGGGAGATATGGGCATCCCAGCTTGCGGTGGCAATTGAAGCATTAGCGAATATTGGTGCAGATGCATCCCGGATTGCCGGTATCGGCATTACCAATCAGCGAGAGACTACGATTGTCTGGGACAGGAAAACAGGAGAACCGGTTTATAATGCGATCGTATGGCAGTGCCGGCGGACAGCCAAATGGATAGATCAGCTAAAAGAGCAGGGATATACAGAGACGATCCGTGCCAAAACAGGATTGGTACCGGACGCTTATTTTTCAGCCAGCAAGGTGGCATGGATTCTGGAGCATGTAGAGGGTGCGAGAGAGCGCGCCGAACGAGGAGAACTTCTTTTTGGCACGGTGGATAGCTGGCTGATCTGGAATCTGACAAAGGGCGCAGTTCATGCAACGGATTATACCAATGCCTCACGGACGATGCTTTTTAATATCCATACATTAGAATGGGATGAGGAGTTACTGTCCTTATTCCGGATACCGAAGCAGATGCTGCCGGAGGTTCATCCCTCCGGTGTGATTCTGGGAAAGAGTGATGGCAGTATTTTCGGTGCACCTGTTCCGATTGCAGGAACTGCTGGAGACCAGCAGGCGGCATTGTTCGGACAGTGCTGTTTCGAGCCGGGACAGGTTAAGAATACTTATGGAACGGGCTGTTTCCTCTTGATGCATACCGGTAAGGATGCTATTCTTTCTAAGAACGGACTTTTGACAACGATTGCGGCGGGCAGTGAGAAGCAGCCGGAATATGTACTGGAGGGCAGCGTTTTTGTAGCCGGTGCGGCGGTACAGTGGATGCGCGATGAGATGCGCATGATGAAGTTTGCCGAGCATTCCGAGAAATATGCGCTCCGGGTGGAGGATACCAATGGTGTCTATGTGGTACCTGCTTTTGTGGGGATTGGAACGCCATACTGGAATCCTTATGCAAGAGGGACTGTTGTGGGTATCACAAGAGGCTGTCAGAAGGAGCACTTTGTCAGGGCAACGCTTGAGTCCATTGCCTATCAGTCGGCAGATGTGATTGCTGCGATGGAAGAGGATGCAGGTATTGCATTGAGCGATCTGAAAGTGGATGGTGGTGCCAGTACTAATGATTTCCTGATGCAGTTTCAGGCAGATATTATCGGTCAGACAGTGCATCGACCAAGCTGCATTGAGACGACAGCGCTTGGTGCGGCTTATCTGGCAGGGCTGGCGGTAGGTTACTGGAAGGATAAAGCGGAAATCCGTGCTAACTGGCAGTTGGGTCAGCAGTTTGAACCGAGGATGGAAGAAGAGAAGCGTAAAACATTGCTTAAAGGCTGGAAACGTGCTGTCAGATGTGCACTTGCATGGGCGGAAGATGTAGAATGATCTGGAAAGGGGTTTTATATGAATATTACTTATAATGAGAAGAACCGGGTATTTAAATTGGACACAGAGCACACCAGCTACTGTATCGGCATTGTGGATGAAGAGAATTTCATCGG
>JALETS010000187.1 GCA_022781395.1 Lachnospiraceae bacterium
TCCTCATCTGTACTTCTATGGAAGTCCCAAGGTAGGAGAGCATTTTCTGGCGGCATCAAGGAGGTATCATGACAAAAGAAGAGTTATGTAAACTACACATAGAACCGCTGTATGAGACGGAACAACAGAAAACCAGGACACGGCTGGATGCCATTGCCAAGCCACTGGACGGGTTGGGTCAGTTTGAGAAGCTGTTGGTTCAGATAGCGGGTATTACAGGGACAGATGAGATCCGGATTGATAAAAGAGCGATTCTTGCCATGTGTGCGGATAATGGCATTGTGGCAGAAGGAGTGACCCAGACCTCCGGTGATGTAACGGCAATCGTGGCTGTTAATATGGCAACAGGACGTTCCAGTGTCAATCGTATGGCTGTGGTGGGCGGCACGGAAGTGTTCGCCACAGATATCGGTATTTCTACGGAAGTGGATTGTGAAGGTCTGCGAAAACGCAAGGTGCGCAAGGGCACGGCTGATTTTCTGAAGGAGACTGCCATGCGTGAGGCAGAAGCCCTGCAGGCAATAGAAGAAGGTATTCTGTGGGTAAGAGAATGTAAGGAACAGGGCTATCAGATTCTGGGAACGGGAGAAATGGGGATTGGCAATACCACAACTTCCACAGCGGTGGGATGTGCACTTCTTGGATTGACACCGGAGGAAGTAACCGGCCGCGGTGCGGGGCTTGACGATGCAGGACTTGCCCGAAAAAAGACGGTGATTGCCCGGGCCATAAAGAAATATGACTTATATGGAAAAGATGCACTTACCGTGTTACGGACAGTGGGTGGTCTGGATATTGCCGGAATTGCAGGCATTTTCATCGGCGGGGCACTGTACCGTGTGCCTATTGTGTTAGACGGCATGATTACGGCAGTGGCTGCATTGGTGGCAGACAGGCTGGTGCCGGGAACTCGCGCCTTCATGCTGGCATCCCATTTGAGCAAAGAGCCTATTACCCGGAGGATTATGGAAGAGCTGGATCTGCATCCCGTGATACAGGCGGATCTTGCACTGGGAGAAGGAACCGGTGCGGCTATGCTGTTCCCTTTGCTGGATATGGCACTGACTGTCTATCGGGAGAATGATTCCTTTGATGAGATGCAGATAGATGCTTATGAAAGGTTTGAGGATAACAGGTAATTGATTTAGGTTGAGGTCAGGACGATGTTGTATGTAGTTACCGGCGTAAGCGGCAGCGGGAAATCTGAATATGCGGAAAATCTGGCAGTACAGCTGGCGGTCGGTAAGCCCCTTTATTATGTGGCAACCATGAAGCCCTACGGGCAGGAAGGTCAGGCGAAGATAGCAAGACACCATAAGCTGCGGGCCGGAAAAGGCTTTGAGACCATAGACTGTTATCGAAATATCGCGCAGATAACAGACCGGATTGGAGAGGACAGGATGAAAGAAGCAACGGTTCTTCTGGAATGTATGTCCAATCTGCTGGCCAACGAAATGTTTGATGAAACTGATGCGGCAAATGGTGATCTGACGGACATACTGCTATCCGGGATGTCTTGCATTTCCCGACAATGTAAACATCTGATTGTGGTAACGAATGAAGTATTTGCGGATGGAATTGAGTACGCGCCGGAGACGAAGGAATATATGAGGCAGCTTGGCAGGCTGAACAGGCAGTTAGCCGGAATGGCAGATGAGGCAGTGGAAGTGGTATATGGTATACCGATGAGATTTTAAAACGGAAATGTTGTAAAAGCATTTTCGTTTTTTTGTATTCGCTTTTATGGAGGATTATGGTAGAATATGTATAAAAGTGTCGATAACGATTCTGTAAGTGTAAATAAGGGAAAGATGTGGTATTTATATGAGTGGAAAAAATAACAAAATATTCAAGAAATTGCAGAAAAAAAGGATATGGCCGTCTATTGTTCTGTTTATTGGATTTATCATGAGCTGTATTATAATCATAACATTATTTATCCAGTTCTTCGCAACCTATATCGTTGCCAGTAAAATAACCCAGTTGTTTGAGGAAAATCATTATATTGGCAGTCTGTTGGACGAATATATGACGAATAGGACCATGCCGGAAGCCTTGAATTATTTACGGTTGTTTTTACCAAGGGAGAGTAATGTTTATGTGACAGACCGGGAAGGTAATAAGGTGGCACAGATAGGAAATGCGTCGCCCGATTTCGGTATCAGGATTGAGCTCTCCCTGGATGAAGATATGGTTGTGCTTGGTGATGATGAGAATATAACGATGACGTCCCAAGGAATGGATACTGTATTTGCGGTACCCATAAGGGATATTCTTTCCGTTACCTTTGATCACGCGCCGTTGGAGGGACATGAAGGGGCATGGTTAAATGAGACGATTTTAAAACAGCGGATATGGATACAGGTTCCGGTTCGAAATCTGGAATACGAGGTTTATGTAAGGTGTCTTGTGCAGATTCAGAGGCGGGATATTATATTTGTGTGTCTGTTCGGATTTGCTGCTTTACTCCTGCTCCTTATCCCGTGTACGTTTTTGTTCATTGATGCGATTCGTTCCATTATTAACCAGCGAAGAGTTACACAGTTACTTTATCTGGATACCATAACCGGCGGAAGAAACTGGTTTTACTTTGAAAATCGTGTTATGCGTATATTAACAAGACGCAGAAACAGCAGAAAAACCTACGCGATGGTTAATCTGCATTTGGAGAGATACCAGAATTACTG
>JALETS010000203.1 GCA_022781395.1 Lachnospiraceae bacterium
CTTCACCAGATCGTAATTGCCTTCCCAGCCTTCATACCACAATCCGTCATTATAATTGGAATTACCACCAAGATTAATATGAAACCAGCTAAGATAAGGGGAATTCTCTCTGTTCTTAAGTACATCCTGAAAAGCCCAGAAACCTCTGCCCACATGATTGAACACTCCATCGAGAATTACTCTTATTCCATTGTCATGGAGATTTTGACATACTTTCTTAAAATCTTCATTCGTTCCCAGTCTACAGTCAATGGTATGATAATCCCTGGTATTGTAGCCATGCGTATCCGATTCAAAGGCAGGTGAAAAATAAATCGCATTAATCCCTAATTTCTTCATATGCGGAATCCAGTCATTTACCTTTAAGATACGATGCTCAAGCCTGCCATCATTTTCAAATGGTGCCCCACAGAATCCCAACGGATAGATTTGATAGAATACACTCTCATATGCCCACATAACTTTTTCTCCTCTTCCAACAAATACTTCAGACACAATATATAGTACTTTAGTATCACGAATGCCATTTCAGTATACCACTTCAAAATACGTGCCGTCAAACTCCTTATAGATTTCTTCTATTGACTGATTGGGTACTAATTTGAATATACTTTAATCCGTTTATCGACTTTTCCACAGCTTCTCATGCAATTTTATTGTAAAATGAGACTCATATTGCAAGGAAATCCCCAATTTCCACAAAGTTATCCACAGTGACACTATTGTCATATTCATGTGACTAGCGTTTCATTTTATTTCATTTTTAGTGTCATTTTCGCTTTTTTCTATCAGTTTTTACAAATTATCTGTTATTTGATGCTGAATATCGACACTAAATATTGTATAATAATTCCGAAACAGTCAATCAGCAAAATCATCTGACAGTTCAAGTCAATCGCAAAAGAAAGGATTACGAAATATGTTGAAAATAGGCTCTCATGTAGGAATGAGCGGCAAAGAAATGATGCTTGGATCTGCCAAGGAAGCGGTTTCTTACAATGCCAATACCTTTATGCTCTACACCGGTGCTCCACAGAATACTAAAAGAAAGGCTATCTCAGAATTAAATATAAAAAAAGCATGGGAATACATGCAGGCCCACGGAATTGAAGAATTCGTAGTACATGCTCCCTATATCATCAATTTAGCTAACTCGGTCAATGAAGACACCTATCGAATCGCTGTAGAATTTCTGGCTCTTGAGATACAACGTACCATTGCAATGGGCTCTCACATATTGATTCTGCATCCCGGTTCCCACGTAGGTGCAGGCGTTGATATTGGTATTGACCGAATTGCTCAAGGATTAAACGAAGTGCTTACAAGGGAGCAGGATTGCCTGATTGCCTTAGAGACCATGTCCGGAAAAGGTTCCGAGATTGGCCATTCCTTTGAAGAACTGGCCGCCATCTTCGATAAGGTTCGTTACAATGATAAATTACGTGTCTGTATGGATACCTGCCATCTGAATGATGCCGGATATGATATAGTGAATCATTTTGATGATGTAATTGACCAGTTTGATAAATTGCTTGGAAAAGACCGGATTGCAGTTTTTCACATTAACGATAGCAAGAATGAACGGGGTGCCGCCAAAGACCGTCATGCAAATATCGGTAGCGGCACAATCGGCACCGGAGCGCTTCGCTATATTGTCCATCATCCGGACTTCATGCAGCTTCCGAAAATATTGGAAACACCCTATGTGTCTTCCTCCGCCGATCCAAATAAGAAAGTTGCTCCCTACCGGGAGGAAATTGCCTTATTACGCTAAGCTACAGCCATTCATCCCAGAATCGCTCTATGCGACGACCAATGCGGTCAACACTTACGATTTCATGGTCATGCCACTCCCTGGGAAACAATCTCCGATATGCAGGTGCCAGGAAGCGTTCATCCAGAAGTGCCACAATTCCGAAATCATCTACAGTTCGGATCACGCGTCCTGCCGCCTGCAATACCTTATTCATGCCCGGATAACGATAGGCATAATCAAACCCATTTTCACCCCAACCGTCAAAATAATTTTTCAGAATTTCTCTCTCGTTGCATACCTGCGGCAATCCGGTTCCGACTATCACGGCACCGATCAGTCTGTCATTCTTCAGATCGATTCCCTCACTGAAGATACCACCCATCACACAGAATCCAAGCAGGCTTTTTTCCTCTTCTATCTCAATCTCCATCTGAATCAGCGCATTTAAATCACACTCTTCATTCCCCATAAAGCGATTTAAGAATGCCTCCCGTGCCTGTTCATTCATATAATCTTCCTGTACAATACACTCTACAGTTCCTTCTGTATTAAAGAAATGCTGATAAATATCGTATACCTCTGATAAAAAGGCATGTGACGGGAAGAAGATCATATAATTCCCATGCCTTTTTTCTACTATATTGTGAATATATGATGCAATCCGATAGTATTCCTCGCTGCCTCTGCGAGTATACTTACTGGTCACATCGCTACCGATATAAAGTCCCAGTTTCTCCGGTTGAAATACAGACTTGGCATAAACCTCATAATCCCCTTCGTCAGCACCCAGCAATGTCTTATAATACTGAATCGGTAATAATGTGGCAGAGAACAAGATTGTACTTCTGCCTCTCATCATGCACTCCCTGAGATTCTTTGCAGGATTGACACAAAATAATTTCAGGATAAAGCTGCCGTCTGACTCCAGTTCCGAATAAGTCACATAATTTTCATCCACCAGTTCGTACATCTCCAGAAAATGAGATATCTCAAAATAGAACTCCAGAATATCTTTTCTTATCGGACTGTCCTCATGGTCCTCCAGATAATCATCTATGGCGGAGCTAAGTCGCATCAACGACCGGACAAAAGCATCAATGCTATCCTCCAGCTTATAGCTTTCACACTCTCTTTTCAGCACAAGAAGCTCCCGATTACATTTATCCAGATTCCTTACAATCCGCTCATCATATGCCTTGACAGTCTTCTTAAATTCCAAAAAATCTTCTTTACGCAGCACGGCACTATACATATCCCTGCCACGCTCCACCAGATTATGTGCCTCATCAATCAGAAATATATATTCTCCGTGCACGCCCTCTGCAAAAAATCTGCGCAGATATACATGAGGATCAAAGACATAATTATAATCACAAATAACAGCATCGGAAAAAAGACTCATATCCAAACACATTTCAAACGGGCAGACCTGATACTTCTTTGCATACACCTCTATCTGTTCCCTGTTATAGTTGTCCTCGTGTATCAGCAAATCATACATGGCATCATTAATTCTGTCATAATGTCCCTTGGCATAGGGACAATACTCCGGATTACACTCCGTCTCTTCCATGAAACAGATCTTATCCTTGGCGGTCAGAATCACGCTTTTCATCTTAAGACCCTTTGCCCTCAAAATATCAAAGGTATTATCTGCCACTGTGCGGGTTATGGTCTTCGCCGTCAGATAGAAAATTTTCTCGCACATTCCCTCTCCCATGGCTTTCACGGAAGGAAAAACAGTAGATATGGTCTTGCCCACGCCGGTAGGCGCTTCGATAAAAAGCTTTCGTTTATGATAAATAGTCTGATAGACATAAGTTACCAGATCCTTCTGGCCTTCTCTGTATGGAAAAGGAAACTGCGACGCCTTAATGGAGTCCCGGCGAATCTGCTGCCACCGGAAACTATAATCTGCCCATTTACGGTACTGCATCATAAGTTCATGGAACCATTCTCTCAGTTCTTCATAGGTAAAGTCATAATGAAAATACCGGATTTCTTCTGTCTCCATATGACAATATGTCATACGAACACGGATTTCTTTCAGCTGTTTCTGTTCCGCATAAATATAGGCATAGCACTTTGCCTGTGCCAGATGAACCGGTACAGCCTCCTTCATTTTCTTAAGATCATGAAAGGTTCCTTTGATTTCATCAATGGTTACTTCATCCTGCGTGATAATACCGTCTGCACGCCCCTCTACTACAATCTCATATCCACACGGCTCACATACTGCACCCGCATTTAATGCATCGCCTTCCATAGCAATACAATTCTCAACCTTAGACACATAGCGAAGCCCCACTTCTGCCTGATATTCCGGCCCCATACGCCGTTGTATCATACGGTGAATACGTCCACCCTCCTGCATGGCATTATCGGGTGCCGCTGCTTTTCTATTGTCTATATCGCCGGAACGCAGAATAAACTCTACCAAACTCCGTACCGAAATCCGTACTTCC
>JALETS010000074.1 GCA_022781395.1 Lachnospiraceae bacterium
GGGCCGGTAACTCTGGTATTAAAGAAACCTTCTCCGCCGAAGACATCCGATCCGGATTAGTCCAGTCAATTGCATCCACATATTCTTTCAGACGATCTGACTCCGGACTTGGGGAAAATCCATAGACTGCATCCGGGTTCTCGATGATATCCTTCATCGCATTAGGATTTTCTCTCGGATCATGTTCGTAAGTAAATACCCCTTCTGTTGCTGTCTGCTTATCAGTAGCAGAACAAGCCGCCAGCACGCAAGCTGTTAAAATTAAAACAGCTACAAATGGGGCTACGGCTATACTCTTCTGTAATTTCATTACAATTTCCTTTCTCACACCATCCGTGTATTAAAAGAAAAAGAATAAAAACGCTTCCTGCTTGGTATGGTCAATAAGACCTCCTGTCACACCATCCAAATCTTCGTCTTTGATTTCAATCTTTTCTGCCTCAACATTCTTCAGTTCCTGTTTTTTCAATTCCGCTCCCTTTTCTCTTTTTTTCATACGTCATTTTCCCCTTTCGTTTTGTTTTATGCGCTTTATGTTTATTGATACGAATCAATTTGCAAAGTGGATACTATTTCCGTACATATCTATTATATAACCATCATTAACCCAACTTATTAGTGTCATGCTGCATCAAAACTACCGTCTCCATATGAAACGGATACCTGAATGAATCTGATTCCCTATCTTTTTGTGACAAATCCGCAAAATAACATCTAATCCATTCCATTTCCTCTTTTGCTCTCATAGAAGGATTCTTTTGCTCGACAAAAGACAATATATTCAAAAGATTATGACGTGTACTCTTTACAAACTGCTCTCGCTCTTCCCTTTTCTGAACAACTTGAAAACCAATTGCTTTTAATCCAAGTTCCATACAATGTCTGTATAAGAAGGCAATTGAAAAGAATAAGTATCAAGTTTTCCTATATCTGGTCGTTCTTCACCTAAAATGAATTCTGTTATTTTATGAGCCGCTTCAAAAAAATCCTCAGCATAATCGAACAACGTTTCTGAAAGGTCTGTAGGTGCTAACACCCTTACACGATATTTTGAATGCTTGTCACACGCATTTATTTTCTTCCCTTTTTCTGGACTAATAGTAGATATTAAAATACCTGGTGCTTTCATTTTTATCCCCCATCATCAGCTTTAAAATTCTAGACTATCGGCATTAAGAAGGAAATACTTCATGCCCATAATCACAAAGCCCTCATCGTTTCTCCAAGGTTTCTTGGTTCCATTTACAATGACAATCTTCTTAAATGAATCTGGAATATTTCTGAGCGAATTAAATTCCTGTGCCTGTTTCTCCTCCGATGACATATCATAAGCCACCTGGATGTAATATCTCTGACTGCCTTGATTCACTACAAAATCAACCTCTAATTGCTTTCGAGTGGTTTTTCCCTCTCCATCCTTTCCGAATATCTCTACGATACCCACGTCGACATTGTATCCTCGTATGAGCAATTCATTATAGACAATATTCTCCATAATATGTGTGGTTTCTTGTTGTCTAAAGTTCAATCTTGCATTTCTAAGTCCTATATCAGTAAAGTAATATTTCAGATTTGCACCTACATACTTTCTACCCTTAATATCATATCGGCTTGCTTTAGAAATCAGAAAGCTCTGTGCCAAATAGTCAATATGATTTGATATGGTTTTATTACTATACGTAATCCCTCTCTCGGACTTAAATGTGTTTGATATTTTTGTTGGATTAGTTGGTGCACCTATTGCAGAGGCAAGGACATCGACCAATGTATCAATTTCATCAACATGTTGAAGTTTATTACGATCCACCACATCCTTAATATAAACATTAGCAAAAGTATTTTTTAAATATTCTGCTTTCTGTCGTTCCAAAGAAAATTGTGCCACTTGAGGAAGTCCACCATATATCAAATACTCATTCCATGCATCATCATAATCTCCATCATAAGCAGAAAAGAATTCTGCAAAAGACAACGGATAAATCCTAATTTCATCGCCTCTACCCCTAAATTCTGTTATAACATCACTGGATAAAAACTTTGAATTACTTCCTGTAACATATACATCAATGTTTTTTATACGGAGCATACTATTCAATACCTCTTCAAATCGAGGCATAAATTGAACTTCATCCAAAAGAAGATAATACTTCCCTTCATCCTTTATTCTCTCTTTTATATATTGATAACATATCTTTGGATCTCTAAGCTCTTCACTTTCAATACCATCCAAAGCAACTTCTATAATATGATCAGCATCTATACCAGTTTCTAATAAGTACTTTTTAAACAACACAAATAACAAAAATGATTTTCCACATCTTCTTATACCTGTAATAATTTTTATCATTCCATTATCTCTTCGAATCTTTAATTGTTCTAAATAGGCATCTCTCTTGATTTCCACTATTCGCTCCTTGTTTTTGTGTATTCCACATTTTTTAGTAACTTAATTGTACAGCTAAGATATTTGAAATTCAACAGTTATTTCATCTTTCATTACTATTTTTTGTGTATTTACTCATTTTTATGTACTAAATTCTCTTGCAAATTCTGAAGGAAGGTCCATTCCATTTTGATTCTCCAGCATATTCAGTATCATACGACGATCTTATATATATGTTCATCTGGTGCAAGTGTAAACTTCACCCAAGATTCACTTTGCCCAGCTTCTAATATAATAGTTGCATAATTCGAATTAATTCGAGACCAACTTCCATAATTATATGCTGTTGACTGCGAATTATTACCTGTAATGGACGAAGCTGCATATACATTCTGATTCCGTTTCCATTCAGCATATCAATATATTCTTTCAGTAGGCGTTCCATATAATTTTCCTGCCATTCAGCAATGCATGCTCTGAATAATTTCCAATCGCTTTTTGAAAATTCCATGTAAACCTCCAATCAATGCTACTGCATTAACAAGCTCTTCTATTGTCCCAACAAAATTATACCGCTGTTCCAACTGCAATTCAACAAAAAAATAGACAGCCATAACTCTGACTGTCTACCCGCTAATGAGATATTTGGATTAAGGCATTACCCTTGCCTCTCTACGGCCATTATTTCTCTGCTAATTTCTCAATTATTTTC
>JALETS010000251.1 GCA_022781395.1 Lachnospiraceae bacterium
CGCATCAGATATTCTCTTAAAACTTCCATATCCGTGCTTTCTTTAAAGGCTTCCTCAGAGTCATAACCATAGGCTTCCACCCTATAGTCAACCTCTTCCTGAATCTCTTCGTCCGTAGGATTCAATCCCTCTGTATCAGCAATTGCCTGATACATGATATACTGCTGGGTACTCTCCAACGCATCACTATCAAACTTCTCCTGATATGCTTCTTCATCCATCCCATAATAATTCTGCATATACTGTGCCAGCGTCATATTCTGGGACTGTGCCTGAGCCGTTATACTATCCTCAATACTCTGGCGAATTCTGGCTACCATTTCCTTTGGCGGTTCTTTAAAGGTACATCCAGCCATAATCTGATCCTGGATGGATGTTTCAATTGTATTATCATAGGTCTGTACAGCGCTTTGATAGAAATAGTCATAGATATAATCTCTCAGCTCTTTCTCGTTGGTACAATCCGGAATACCAAGAGACTGTACAAACTCATCCGTAAGGTCAGGAACTTTCTTTTCACTGATACTGTTGACCGTTACCTCAAACACCACCGGTTCACCGGCCAGATCCGGATTATTCTGATACGGATCTGGGAAGGTCAGATTCAAAGATACCTGATCCCCTACATTTGCACCGATCAGCCCGTCCTCAAACCCGCTGATAAACTGTCCGGAACCAATAGTCAGGTCATATCCTTCTGCCGTACCACCCTGAAAGGCTTCTCCGTTATGATAGCCTACATAATCAATGTTGACCACATCTCCCGTCTGCACAGCCCTTCCGGTTACTTCCTCCGTTGTCGTATAAGAAGGCAGGATGTAATATTGCAAATACATATCCACCAGCCCGTCTTCCACAACAGGCTCCTCTGCCTGGGCTTCAATTCCCATATAATTACCTAACGTCACATAGTCGCTTGCCTTAATATCTTTCAGATATTCTTTACTGCCGCATGCGGTTAAAAGTGTGGCTGATGCCAGCACCGCCGCTAAAACTCCGACTCTCTTTTTCATCATCTTAATAACCATACCTTTCTGTAATTATACCATTGATAAATATAGCACAAATCCAAGCTACTTAAAAGACTTTCTTCGAAATCTCCTTGCTTAATAATCCAATCAATGATAGAATATCCATTGCAAAGACAGCTAAACACTTTTTTGCAGATTTTTGAAAGGTAAGGTAGTTTCATGAGTACATTAACAATCGTGTTATTAGTAATTCTGGCAATTCTGATTATTGCCGTAGTTGCACTATATTTCTTTGGTAAGAAAGCACAGAAAAAGCAGAGCGAACAGCAGGCACAGATCGATGCCATGAAACAGACTGTTTCCATGCTGATTATAGATAAGAAACGAATGAAGCTGAAGGATGCCGGACTTCCCCAGGTAGTAGTTGATCAGACTCCCAAGCTGCTTCGCAACTCCAAGCTTCCGGTAGTTAAGGCTAAGGTTGGACCACAGGTAATGTCTTTAATCTGCGAGGAGAAAATCTTTGATTCCGTTCCGGTGAAAAAGGAAGTAAAGGCAGTGGTCAGCGGCATTTATATCACAGATGTGAAGGGTCTCCACGGCAAACAGCCTGTTGTGCCGCAGAAAAAGAAAGGTAAATTCAAACAGCTGATTGAGAAAGCTCAGGAAAAAGCCGGTGCAAAACCGATCAAATAGAAAAGCATCTTTCCGTGTACTTCACATGCTTACATCAATAAACAGATAACAATTAACAGTAGCTTCCTAATTTAAGGAAAAGCTGCTGTTTTCTTTTGAACAAATATGAATTTTGATATGACAGTCAGTGAGAAATTCATAGTTTACATCCAGTGCATATTCCACATCCACTATGATATCATCTTCCTGCTCCTCTATTTCTATTTTCTTCGTGTCAATTCCAATCAGAATCTGTCCGAAGGGAGTATTATAGCTGGTCATGTTTTTCTTGTTTTCCTGAAAAACCATATGTACATTGATCAGCCCGTTTCTGGTAAGCTCCAGCATACCTTCACTAAACTTAAGGCGGTTCTTGGTCGCCTGACTAAAGCCCTCGGTAAACTCTTCATAAATCACATAGTGCTTATCATTCTTCTTATAATAATCTGCCACCGTAACAGTCTCTATCTGTTCAGCATTTTCAGTCTGCTGATCGAACTGCAGACCCTGCATGGTCAGTAATACTTCTTTCATCATAAGCATTTATCCTTATTAATATTCTTCTATGTTAATCACTTTGGCTGATAAAATACCGTAAGTCAGAATGGAATTGGCAAATTTCTGGAATTTGTCTGCCGCATCGCTGACAAAGAAGCGATATAGCTCCGTTCCAAGCCCCGGTCTGTGTTCACTCTCCAGGCCTTTTTCCCGAAGCAATTCCTTTAATTCTCTGGCTGTCTCATAAGCAGGATTGACCAGTGTTACCTGATTCCCCATAATCTTCCCTACCGTAGAACGGATCATCGGATAGTGGGTACAACCCAGAATCAGAGTATCGATTCCAACATCAATTAATTCTGTCAGATAACGTCTTGCAATTTCGTCCGTCACCGGATCTTCCCAAAGCCCCTCTTCCACCAACGGCACAAAGAGAGGACATGCTTTACCGAGCACCTGCACCCCGGGATTATTCTCCTGTATGTATCTGTTATAGATTCCGCTGCTAATCGTGGCTTCCGTAGCCACTACACCAATCTTACCATTCCTGGTAGCCTCAATGGCTGCCTTGGCGCCGGGCTTAACCACCCCAATAATAGGGATATCCACTTCCTTCTCCAGCTCATCCAATGCATAAGCACTGGCTGTATTGCACGCAACCACAATCGCTTTGACATGCTGCGTCTGTAAGAACCGTACAATCTGTCTGGAAAATTTCGTTACTGTCTCTTTAGATTTATTCCCATAAGGCACTCTCGCCGTATCTCCGAAATATACGATCCTCTCATTGGGAAGCTGGCGCATGATCTCTCTTGCCACCGTCAGCCCGCCGACTCCCGAATCAAATACCCCAATCGGGCTATTATGTAATTCTTCCTGTCCGCTCATGTTACTGTTTGCCTTTCTTTTTCACTATTGATCCAAATACCGTTATTGATCTATATATTGTCCCATCCACTCTAAGAATCTGCTCTTCACAACCACTTCATCTCCTGTGGTTTCCAGCATTTCCCGATAGGTGGGCTGCCGCAGATCTTCCTGTTGTGTCTCTTTCTTACACATATCATCCTGCTGAGCCTCAGCCACGGCACACTCCTCAATCACAACTGCCTGACAGGTTGCTTCCGTAAAACACAGTTCGGGATACAGAATCCCCCACCAGGAAGCAGCAAAAGCAACTGTCATCCATGCCCTGATCTTCAGGTTGTAATATCCCTTCCAAAGAATCTGCTCTATTCTCGCTTTATTCCACATAACATACTCCTAACTGTCGGGATTTCCTGACAATAGGAGTATTTCCGCATTACCATATTCTATACACATCATGCGGTTTTCTGCAAATCCATCGATTCAAAACCATCTGTAGCATTCTACCTGTTTTTTTTATCATTTCCCTGCTCCATACGGATCTGGGCAATAATCGACTGTTCCTGATTATCGATGTGTATCTTAGAAGCTTCTGCCGCTTTCTGTTTGTCTCTGTGAAGGACGCTTTCATATATCATTCTATGCTCCTCCACCAGATTATCATGACGACTATCATCCTTAATATATTCGAAACGATAGCGATACATCTGCTCTGACAGATTATTAATCAACTGAATCAGTCTCTGATTCCGTGTTGCCTGCACGATGATATCATGAAGTGCCACATCTGCCGCCGCAATCGTGGTCGCATCTCCATTCTTAGTAGCATGTTCAAATTCATCACAGGCTTTCTTAAGCTGCTCAGTCTCCTCTGTACTGATCCTGTCACAGGCCAGTTCTACGCAGAGCGCATCCAGAGCTCGGCGTACCTCTAACACATCCTTCAGACTCTTCTCTGTTATCTGTGCCACCTCCGCACCACGGCGGGGTATCATGATAACCAGTCCCTCTAATTCCAGTTTCCGGATAGCCTCCCTGATCGGTGTCCTGCTGACCCCCAGCTTATTCGCCAGATGAATCTCCATCAGACGCTCCCCCGGTTTCAGTTCTCCCGTCAAAATTGCTTTCCTGAGTGTGTTGAACACCACATCTCTCAAGGGAAGGAATTCATCCATGTTGACTGTAAAATTTTCTCCCATGCTAAACCATACCTTTCTCTCAGATATCATTTCGGAACGTAGTCACAAATACCTGTTTCGCCATACCTTTTTGCTCTATCGCCTGCGCTGCCTGTTCTGCCAGCTCCCGGTTGGTATAAATACCAAATACCGTAGGACCGCTGCCACTCATCAACGCATTGGCGGCTCCCTCCTGCCGCATCAGTTCTTTGATTTCTTCTAGAATAGGATATTCCCTGACAGTAACCGTCTCCAGCACATTACCCAGCCTGTCCGTTATCCCCTGCAAATTTCCTGTCCTGAGCGCCTCAATCATACCATCAATATCCGGATGGCAGGTTAAAGAATCGGCATGCAGATTCTCGTATACGAACTTGGTGGAAACATTAATATCCGGCTTTGCCACCACCAAATGACATGCAGGCGGTGTGGGAAGAGGATTTAGTATCTCACCGATTCCCTCAGACAGCATGGTGCCGCCCACAATGCAATATGGGATATCAGCTCCCAGTCTGACACCGAGCTTCTGTAATTCTTCCGTACTGTAACCCAGTTCAAACAGCTGATTCAAGCCTCTCATGGTTGCTGCCGCATCGGAGCTTCCTCCTGCCATTCCCGCTGCAATGGGAATCCGTTTCGTCAGGGTAATGCTGACACCTTCCGTAATATTCTTTTCCTTCATCAGAAGATCAGCCGCCTTATAAATCAGATTATCCTGATTAACAGGAAGTTCTTCCTTATCTGTCAGGATCAGGATACCGGACTTCGCTGTTCTTTCCAAAATCAGGTTATCACAGATATCTACCGTCTGCATAATCATCCTGACCTCATGATAGCCGTCTTCCCTGCGACGCAGTACATCCAGCCCGATGTTAATTTTCGCATATGCCTTCTGGGTTATCCGCTGCATATCCTCTGTTTCCTTTCTGTATGTCATGTAGCCTGTTCTATTACTTGAATGCACGAACATAATATAGTTGTTATGTACAGATTGCACTTTGTATACACAAGATTGTTTTTAATTATATACAATACAAAACCATTCGTCAACTGTGGCCATTCACCAATATCAACATCCATTTATTCCTGTAAGTGTTTATATTATATTTAGGATTGCGCCCCAATAAGCAGTGTTCTATAATATATATGGTGTCAGTTCCGGGAGGAGTGCGGCGTGTCCGTACTGCCAGTGTCTAGGTTCACACTTTTAGATTATCCCGTAGAACACTTGGCAGCTGACATCCCCTTACGAGTAGCATCAACGTCATGAATCCGACTTTTAATGTCATCAAATGTAATATATTTATACTTTTACTACTAATTTTATTCAAACAATGGTACGATATAATATACAGAGATAGGAAATTTTTCCTATGCAACAGTGACACGAAACCATGATAAACAAGAATAGTATTCCAAGGAGGGATAACAATGAGCGTAAACGGAATTACAAGTACATCTACTGCTTATGAAGCATATCAGGCTTCCCAACCTGTAAAAACAAACACAGAGACCGCTGCTGCCAATGTGACTGCAACAGAAGATGTGGCGGCTGTCTACGAACCATCGAAAGAGAGTGAAACAAGCAAATCCCATTCTGTGAATTATGCACAGAATACAGAGTTGGTCAATAAACTGAAAGCCGATGCAGAAGCACACACACAGCAGTTGCAGAACATCGTACAGCAGCTGATGACCAAACAGGGACAGACCTACAATACCGCTAATGATATCTGGAAATTCTTAGCAAGCGGAAACTTCACGGTAGATGCTGCAACCAAGGAGCAGGCTCAGAAAGATATTGCCGAGGACGGTTATTGGGGCGTAGAGCAGACTTCTGACAGAATCATTGATTTTGCCAAAGCTCTTACCGGTGGCGATCCCAGCAAGATTGAAGATATGCGTGAAGCTTTTAAGAAGGGTTATGAGCAGGCTGAAAAGACCTGGGGCGGCGAGTTGCCGGAGATTTCCAAGAAAACTTATGACGCTGTCATGGAGAAATTTGATAAGATGGCAGAGGAAGCCGGTCAGACAACCAAACCGACAGAGGATACCACAACTAATTAGGTATTTGTCATGTAACTACATAGCGAATAAAGGAATCATCGCCGCAAGGCCATGATTCCTTTTTTGTTAAACACTTCCTTTTACCACCAGAATCTTATCTCCGGCACAGATTTCTTCCGATACCAGTTCATTGACTTCTTTTAACTGTGCAATGGGCACATAATAGCGCTTGCCAATATCCCACAACGTATCATTCTGACCGGCAATACAGATGACCATGCCCGGCAGCTCACTTAACTTATTCAGATCCAGTTCTTCCACCTTAATATCTGTTATCAGGTTGCTCTTCTGCACCGCAAACACAATTATCTTAAATAACAGAGCCGCTTTCACATCCAGTTCTCCACTGTCCAGCATCGTTACCGTAAGCTGTTCAATGCTGTTGCGCAATTTAAAAATGCTGGTAGGCATAATATTTTCTGCCTCCACCACATACTGAAATGGCAGCACATTGGTAGTAGAGTACAGCGATTTAGCCCCCACGCTGCACAGATATAGGGTAGTCACAGTCAGCGTTCCCGTGATGGCGATACCGTTTTCTACAATTGCCTGTTCATCAATCTGGATATCCCCCTCCGAGTGGATCAACTGATACATGGGCATTTCCGGATTCTGGATTTTGGCATGTTCTGCAATCTTGCATTTGCTGCTGCCGCTCAGAAGCAGGCTTTTAAGCTGTACCTCTGTTGTCAATGCCTCAATCTCTTTATCCACACCGTATACATCTGACAGTACCTCCATATTTTCTTCATCATAGAGATGGATATCCAGATCCAGTACCGGCTCAATACAGAATACTCTTTCTTCACCATCGAAATCCTGACGGACCTCCACGTTACACTGTCCAAGGCCGTACCGGATATCCGGTATCATGTTTTCACGACAGCCATGGCACTCAATGATTCCACTGAAAGGCACCGTATTCTCATACCACAGTG
>JALETS010000253.1 GCA_022781395.1 Lachnospiraceae bacterium
CCGGTGCATAGATAAATACTTTCAACACATGAGAATAATCTTTCAGGACAAAGTCACAGGCACGGCCTACGCAGACGTAAGACTCTCTTTCTGCCAGTTCCTTTAAAACCTTCGCCTGATAATTGAACAGATTCTGATCTGATACAAAATCATTGCTCTCAGGAGGAATGATCTCACCGTTATAAACTTTCTTCGAAACTCTGTAAAGCAAACGGCTTTTCGTCAGTTCATCCGCTTTGGCAAACAACTCCTCGTTGATGCCGCTATCCTCAGAAGCCAGTCGTAACAGCTTTCTGTCATACATGTCAATTCCAAAATCATCGGCAAGCATCTTACTGATTGTCGTACCGCCGCTGCCGCAAGTTCTGGTAAGTGCAACCACAAATCTCTCCATAACCTCTCCTCTTTTCTTCCTGAAAAATGCGCCGTCGGACACGCAAAAAGGCGTTCACACGAATCGTGTGTAACGCCTTTGTTAGTTCATGATTATATCATTCTATTATCAAATTGCAAGCCCTTGCTCTGATTTTTTTGTTTTTTATATAATATAACCAAAAAAATTCAGTTTACAAGCTTTTGTACTGTAATACCTTCCGAAAGAAAGGCCTTTCGAAGCTTCTGTACAAACAGCAGCGCTTTTTCCCCGTCTCCATGCACACAGACGGTATCTGCCTGAATGGGAATTTCCTTTCCGGTGATTGCAGTAGTCTTACCCTCCCGCACCATGGTAATCACTCGGCGGATAGCTTCGTCCTCATCTGTAATCATGGCTCCGGGCTTACTCCTGGCCACCAACGAACCGTCTTCCTCATAGGCCCGGTCTGCGAAAATTTCCTTTGCCACTGTCAGATGCAGTTCTTCCGCGGCCTTCTGAAGCTGACTTCCCGCCTGGGCCATCAGGATCAATTCGGGATTTACTTCTGCAACAGCCTCACAGACTGCCTGTGCAAGGGCATAATCCTTGCCTGCCATATTATAAAGGGCGCCATGGGGCTTCACATGCTGCATGGTAAGTCCGTTGGCACGGCAAAATACATCCAAGGCTCCAATCTGATACATAACCATTGCCTTTACCTCTTCCGGTGGAATAACCATATTACGGCGCCCAAAGCCCTGCAGATCCGGGAATCCGGGGTGAGCTCCCACTGCCACATGATTTTCCTTACAAAGCTTTACTGACTTGGCCATAACCACCGGATCTGAAGCATGAAAACCGCAAGCCAGATTGGCTGATGTAATATATTGCAAAATGCTCTCGTCGTTACCAATGCGATAAGCTCCAAAGCTTTCCGCCAAATCACTGTTCATATCAATCGTAAACATAACACCACTTTCCTCTCAAGATTCTATTCTTTTAACGCAATATTCTTGACATCCGTAATCAGCATATGTCCCGGTGCATGAGTAATGCAGAAATCCGGTCTGCTTGCCATCACGGCTGCCTGGGGCGTCACACCGCAGGCCCAGAATACCGGCACCTCACCTGCATGAATCGTGACAGGATCGCCAAAATCAGGATGTGCCAGATCATGAATGCCGATAGCCTCCGGGGCTCCGATATGTACAGGTGCCCCATGTACCTTAGGAATAGCGGCGGTTATGGTTACTGACTTTACAACCTGATCATAAGGAATAGGACGCATGCTTACCACCATATTGCCGTGAAAACAACCCGCAGGCTCACAAGGAATATTGGTAAGATACATGGGCACATTGACACCCTCTGTATTATGCCGCATCTCTATACCGGCCTCAATCAGCTCCGATTCAAAGGAAAAGCTGCAGCCGATGAGAAAGCTTATCAGATCCTCCTCCACAAATCTTCCACGGAAATACGTTCCTCAATCAATTTACCGTTCATATATACACGATACTTGGGTATATCCTTTGCGATATCCGCTCCCGGAGCAATCTTTTTCAAAAACCTGCTGCCCGTATCGCCGACCTCAAGTAACGGACATGCCTTAGGATTCCGCTGGGTATACAATAGGAAATCATAAGCATACTTCAGCGGAAGCACTACCAGATTCGCCTGTGCAAATCCGGGACACATACCGGATGTAGGGGTCCGGATTTGTGCCTTCCTAATCATTTCCCTGACCTGAGCCGGGCTTTTTCCTTCTGTTGCTTTCCTAATATCTGCCCGATCTTCCATTTGCTTCTGCTCCATCTGCTTTTGTTCCATCTGCTTTGCTCCTTCCATTTGTTTACTGTCGAGCTGCCGTTTTCCGCTCTGTTCTCTTTTGCAGATATCTGTCAAACGTCCCCCTATTATCAAGGCAATATCCTACTGCTCTGCAAAATGCTCTCTGACGCTTCTCCTCATCCCGGAACAATTGCACAGCTTTCTTCAGAGACACTTTTTCAAACCGGATTTTAGCCCCCGGCATACATTGCACCAACTTAGTCAGATCCGCACTGACCACAGTTGCAATTTTGGCATACCCTCCGGTAGTCTGCCTGTCTGCCAAAAGGATCATAGGCATTCCGTTCTTCGGTACCTGGACAGAACCAAGCACTATGCCGTCCGAAAGAATATCTACTCCATTTTTGCTCTCTACTGCTTTACCGGAAAGCCGGTATCCCATGCGGTCCGATTCTTCCGACAAGGTATAAACCGAACCGTAAAAATCATCCAATCCCTTTGCCGTAAACATATCCTCCTGGGGACCTGCCGTCATCCGCAAGGTTACTTCCTTCTCATAGGAAACGGGCCTTATTTCCTTTCGGTATTCATTTAAAAGCCAGTCTGTTTCCCGGCGAAGTGGAATCTCATCTCCGCTCTGAAGTGCTCTGCCCTGCCAGCCTCCCAGCCGGCACTTTAAATTGGTGGAACAGCTTCCCAGCACCTTAGTCACTTCAAAGCCTCCTGCCACTGCCAGGTAACCAAATCGGCCATTTACCGCCCGATGGCACTCCAGGACATCGCCCTTCTTAACTTTTGCCGCCCGGTAGTTTGCAATCCTTCTTCCATTCAGTTCAGCCTCCATGTCAGCCCCGGTCAGCGCAAAATAGGTCTCGCCCTCAAAACGGAAACTGCTGCCCAGATACTGCATCTCCAGTACCGCTTCTCCCAAAGGATTATTTACCAGAGCATTGGCATGAACCATTGCCTGACTGTCCATGCAGCCTGACACTGGAAACCCATTGCCCTGATAGCCCCATCTGCCACTATCTTGCAGGGTGGTCAGAAGCCCTCCCTGTAGTACTGTCATTCCTATTGCCATTCCATCACCGTCTTTCCTGCCGCCAAATCCCGTTCCAAAGCCAGATACTCCGCCTCCGATATTGGACAGAACCGGATATATTCTCCCATCTCATAGAGAAAAGCCGGCTCCCGCTGTGGATCATAGGGGTGTAAAGGTGTTCTGCCAATGAGCTGCCAGCCCCCGGGAGAATCCAACGGATAGATACCGGTCTGTTCTCCTCCGATACCTACACTGCCCGCCGGAATCTTCACTCTGGGAGAAGGCAGTCTGGGACAGAACAGCCGCTCATCCATACCGCCCAAATAAGCAAAGCCGGGTAAAAAACCCAGCATATAAATCAAATAATCCCGTCCGGAATGCAGATCAATAACCTCTTTCCTGGTCAGTCCCGCATGTTCAGCCACATAATCCAAATCCTCTCCATAGCTGCCACCGTAACACACCGGGATACGATACACTTTCTTTATCAACTCCGGCAGTTCCTGAAGACGGTTAACCTCTACTGTAAGCAGCTCCTTCATCCGGTCATAATTCGTTTTGTGAAGATCAAAAAGAACCAATAACGAGCAAAAAGAAGGAATCAGTTCCCGAATGCCTTTTTTCCCATGTAACTGCTCCATCAGGCAACGGATACGGCGATTGGTTGTTTCATCCATAGAGGTTCCCAATTGCAGTACAATACCCTGCTCTCCCGCCGGTGCGAAAGAAATCTCATTCATCTGTATTAACCTCCTCTATGCGAAAAAATGTTTCTCAATTACCTTATCAAACCATTCTTCATTCTTAGCAAACTGTTTCAGATTGCTTATCACACATAGCCTCATCATTTCCAGCAACGTCACATGAAAATCCTTTTCCACACCGTCAATACAATAATCCAGCCATCCGTACATATCCACCATACCGCAGGCAGACGCCGTCTTGATGGCATCCTCTTCCAGTTCTCTGCTGTGGATCAGCTCCGGCTGCTCCAAAAGCCATGCGGTAGCCGCAATCACAGCTTCCGCTCCCCAATGGGATATGGTTGCCGTAATAATATCCTTTGCCGCCACGGCAGAAGCGCTTCCTCCTCCGCAGCCACAGGTACAGCTGTTTTCTCCCATATAGGGCACATATCTGGTCAAGTGCTCTGTGATACTACCCATACCAAGCTCATTGCCCAGATCTCCTATTGCCATATTGAAGATTCCCTTATCCTGACATTTTCGGAACAGGATATCTGTTTTTGCCTCCAATGCCGTCAGATCCTTACCCTTGGCATTGTGATAAACTCCTCTGCTGTTAGCTCCCGGAGCTTCTATGGCAATGACTGCTTTAGGCGGTAGTGCGGCTAAAATATTCTCGGCCTGCTGCTTCGCCTGTGCGTTGTCCTTTGTAAAGATTACCCTGCCTACACTGACAGGATACTTCTTAAGTTCTTCCGCAGTATCATAGAGATGAAGACCAACCGTATTAGACAGCTTTTCCACTGCAAGACTGCATTCGTCCGGACATATGATCACCGGCTTTGCACCATAAGCCCTGGCCACCAGTCTTGCCAGCAGCATAGCACCGATTATACCGTCCATCTCTGCATGCATGTGTGGCAGAAGAACGAAACCGGTAATTATGTAAACAATATCATCCTCGTTAAGTGCTGCCTTTAAATCTTTAGCACACTTCATGGCAATGGGTTCACCCATATAGCTCCTTGCTCCCGGATAAAGCACCCGGCATACACCATAGCCTCTGGGATCAAGATTCATCAGCTGATCGAGATTTTCTCCCACATTCCGCTCTGCCAACTCCTTCGCATTCATAACGTTGCCTCCCTGTCAGAGTAATTTACTATTCACCGCAGTAATCGGTAAACTCCTTCATCAGCACTTCCTGTATAGAATCCACCAGTTCCGGTGCTTTGCCGCCCACCGGTTTGCCTTCAAAGGTATTTGCCACCAGACAGAAGTTACTGGAGCTTGTAACGATAATCTCATCGGCTGCCCTCAGTTCATCCAAAGTATATGGAGTTTCATCTACAGGAATCTGCAGTTTTTTACATGCCATAATCAAATGTGCTTTTGCAACACCGGGTAAAATAAAATGGTCATTGGGATGTGTCTTGAGCACGCCATCCTTCAGAATCGACACATTACTGTGGGCACACTCGGTAACAAGGTCTCCCCTGTGGAAAACACTCTCAAAACAA
>JALETS010000255.1 GCA_022781395.1 Lachnospiraceae bacterium
ACCCATGTGGCATGATCCTGTTACCGGGGAAAGCTTTAAGCAACGGAAAAATGAAGACGGAACTTATAATAAAGAGGATTTGAATCGGTTTAAGAATGCAGTTATAGATTTTTTGAAAACATTGCGCAAGAACAATCCGCAGGCACATATCGTATGGTGCTATGGTATGCTGGGCTACAATCTGTCTTTGGCAATCAATGATGCCATCAATCAATATATTGCCAAAACCGGAGACAGTAACGTTATTTTCCTGCAGCTGCCTAATACAACTGATGAGACAGTCGGCTCTCACGCCCATCCCGGTGCAAAATCCCATGAAAGAGCCGCGCAGGTACTGATAGAGTACCTGCAGGATTATTTCAAATAAAAGTACTTTCAAAATACAATGAACTGCCGCGGGATATTATTCTACTGAAGCGCTGATATCCCGCGCAACGAATACACCACTTGCAGATGCATGAGACAGGGAGTGGGTCACACCACTTCCGTCTCCGATTATATAAAGGCCTTTATATTTCGTCTCAAGGTGGTCGTCAATCTCTACTTCCATGTTGTAGAATTTAACTTCGACACCGTAAAGCAGTGTGTCATCATTGGCCGTACCTGGTGCAATCTTATCCAGTGCGTAAATCATTTCCATGATACCGTCCAGGATTCTCTTTGGCAATACAAGACTTAAATCTCCCGGTGTAGCAGACAGAGTGGGCTCCACCAGACCCTCGGCAATACGCTTCGCATTGCTTCGCCTTCCCCTGACCAGATCACCAAAACGCTGTACAATGACACCTCCGCCCAGCATATTGGAAAGTCGGGCGATACTCTCACCATAACCGTTACTGTCCTTAAATGGCTCCGAGAAATGCTTCGCCACAAGAAGGGCAAAGTTGGTATTATTAGTCTGCTTATCTACACCTTCATAACTATGTCCGTTAACGGTTACAATACCATTCGTATTCTCATTTACTACGATACCGTGTGGATTCATACAGAAGGTTCTCACCTTATCCTCGAATTTCTCAGTACGGTATACAATCTTACTTTCATACAATTCATCTGTCAGATGGGAAAAGATTACTGCCGGAAGTTCTACACGCACACCAATATCCACGCGATTGGATTTAGTCTCTATCTCCAGATCCTGACATACCTTTTCCATCCATTTACTGCCACTTCGTCCTACAGATATGACACACTTATCACAATCATATGCTTCACTTTCACAGACTACACGATAGCCTTCACCTACACGCTCGACTGTTTTAACCGGCGTATCAAAGTAAAAGGTCACTTTATCCTTTAGGTCCGCATACAGATTTTCCAGCACGACATAATTGATATCCGTTCCCAGATGACGCACGGAAGCATCCAGAAGATTCAGTTTATTTTGCAAACACAGCTTCTTAAAATGGCTTCCTGCCGTAGAATACAGCTTAGTCCCCTCTCCGCCATATTTCATATTGATATCATCCACATATTTCATCAGGTCAATAGCCTGTTTCTTTCCCACATGCTCGTAAAGAGTACCACCAAAATCATTGGTAATATTATACTTACCATCGGAGAAAGCACCTGCCCCGCCGAAACCGCTCATAATGGAACAGCTCTTACAGTTAATACAACTCTTAACCTTGTCTCCATCAATGGGACAATGCCGCTTTTCCAGAGAATGACCTATTTCAAATACTGCAATCTTCAAATCTTTATTCTTCTGCACCAATTCATAGGCTGTGAAAATACCTCCCGGTCCGGCACCGATAATAATCACATCATATTTCATAGAATTACCTCTCTTACTTTTAAACTTGTTTACCACACAACAATGCACAAAATTCTGTGAAAAATTTCTCCCACGATATTATCGTAACATATCCGATAAAAAAAGCAAGTACGCCGACTTGCTTTTCTATAATTCCATAACTTATCCTGTATTACATTTACCACAGATTACATTGTCACTGACTAATTCTTTAGTACAGCGTTTTTGACTTTACAGTAAATAACTGCTACCAGTGTACTGATAAAAGTTGCCACAATAGCCGGTGCAATAATACCCGCCGGATTCACACTACCATACTGACTGCGGTATGCAATCATATTGACAGGGATTAATTGTAAAGAGGAAATATTCAGAATGAGAAACGTACACATTTCCTTGCTGGCAGAGCAGGATTTCCTCACCATTACACCTTCTCCGGAAAAATATTCCGGATTTCCTCTCTCCCTCTCTAACTGTGCCAACGCCTCCATCGCTTTAAGACCGGCAGGGGTACAGGCCCATCCAAGCCCAAGCACATTGGCAATCAGATTTGTAGCAATGTATTCTCTCGCCGGATGTTCTTTCGGAATCTTTGGAAAAAGGAAACTGATAAAAGGCTGGATTCCCTTTGTCATCTTTGCAATCAGCCCGGATTTCTGCGCAATCTCCATCAGTCCGACCCACAATGCCATGACACCGATCATGGTAATACACAAGGATACCGCATCACCGGCAGAATCAAGGGCCGCATTGGTTACCTCCGCCATTTTACCGGTAAAAGCACCATATACGACCCCGATTAAAATCATAAATGCCCAGATATAATTCAGCATAAGTGCCTCGATCTGTTTCTTTATGATACTATATGTTCTTACTAAATATTTATGATTTTTTATTGACTGTATCTATTTCTACCACTCTAATACGGCAGATGCCCATGTAAGTCCACCGCCAAATCCTGACATGGCGATTTTCATTCCCGGTTTCAACAAACCTTTCTTATTCATCTCATCCAACAAAATCGGTACGCTTGCCGCAGAGATATTTCCACAATGATCCAGACTGATCGGGAATTTATCCTCAGACACTTTAAGTCGTTTTGCCACTGACTGTATAATACGGATATTTGCCTGATGTAATGCAAAATAATCAATATCCTCAACAGTAAGTCCAGCCTCAGCAATTACTTTCTGTAAAGAAGCCGGTACAGCCGTCACTGCAAACTTATAAACTTCCTGCCCATCCATATGTACATATTGAAGCTCCTTAGATGTTTCCACCAGCGGATTATTATTGGTACGGTTTTGTCCTGCCAGTACCATTCCTCTGGCACCATCTGATCCCTGATCATAAGCCAGCAGACCCACATTATCATCTGCCCTTACCACTGCTGCACCTGCACCGTCCCCAAAGAGAACACAGGTACTTCTGTCACTCCAGTCCATAATTTTAGATAATGTCTCTGCTCCCAAAATCAATGCCGTCTTATAAATTCCTGCCTGCAGATAGGCATTGGCAATGTTTAATGCAAACATAAAGCCGGAACATGCCGCATTAATATCAAATGCAACAGCACGGTGAGCACCGATTGCTGCCTGCACTTCACAAGCACAGGCAGGTGTTATATAGTCCGCCGATACCGTTCCTAAAATAATAAGATCGATCTCTTCCGCGGTCACGCCCGCATCTTCCATAGCACGTCTTGCTGCTTCGATGGACATGCTTGCTGTGGTCTCATCTTTGACTAAATGACGCTCTTTTATACCGGTTCTGGAACTGATCCATTCGTCAGAGGTATCCATGATCTTGGATAGATCATCATTTGTCACAATATTTTCCGGCAGATAACTTCCGGTTCCTATAATTCTTGTTTTCATGTATCCAAACCTTTCTTTCCTCCGATCAGCTTGCACTCGGACGAAATTCATCCATAATATCTTTCACATGCTCTAACTTTGTAGCCCGATAAGCATTCGCTCCACAGAAAAGCAATGCATCCTCTATTTTGCCGGTTACCGCATTGATCAGTGCATCCGTAATACAGTACGGCGTTTCTGCCTGCTTACAGGTACTGATACACAGATGGCATTTTCCATGGGGAATCTGCGCTTCTTTAGCTCTTTTCATAAAGGGATTCAGAATGGCACGCCCGGGCATACCGACCGGACTGTTTACGATCACGATATCCTCTTTCTTTGCATCAATATAACTCTGCTTGTATGCGTCGGATGCGTCACACTCATAAGTTGTCACAAAACGGGTTGCCATCTGTACGCCGCTTGCTCCCAGCTCCAGACAGTGTTCCATATCTTCACGGGTGTAAACACCTCCTGCCACAATCACAGGAATATCTGTATCATGCTCTGAAGCCGCAGCATTGACATGCTCTATAATGTCTTTAATTTCATCATCATAGTGCAGCCCTTCAATATCATCAAGCTGCTCTCTGTGAAATCCCAAATGCCCTCCCGCAAGAGGTCCTTCAATCACTACCGCATCAGGAAGTCTGCTATACTTTTTCCACCAATAACGCATTATAACCTGTGTGGATTTCACGCTGGATACAATAGGGGCAAGCTTTGTTTTGGCAGCACCTACGATCTTGGGCAGATCCATCGGAAGCCCGGCACCGGATATGATCATATCAATACCGGCTGATACCGCTGCCTTTACATATTCCTCATATTTTCTGGTTGCCACCATGATATTGACTCCAAGCACACCACCCTGAGCAATCTCACGTGCTTTGCAGATTTCCGACTGAATTGCTCTTAAGTTCGCGCCGATAGGGTCCGTATCGAAATCCGGCTCTCTGTATCCGATCTGTGCCGTGGAAATCACACCGATTCCCCCTTCTTTTGCTACCGCACCGGCTAGCGAAGAAAGGCTCACACCAACGCCCATACCGCCTTGTATAACGGGTACTTTCGCTACCAGATCTCCTATTTTCAATGGTTTAATCATAACCATACCCTTATGCCTTACCTTTCCGGATATTTCTACATATCCTCTATAAGCCGGCGGCTGCCTTAAGCATCGCCGATTGCAAAGGTAAGC
>JALETS010000267.1 GCA_022781395.1 Lachnospiraceae bacterium
GCAACAATGAATATTGCCAACGCGATCCATTTATCATATGCTGTGATATCCACAAGCATAAACAACACAAAAAACGGAATCAGTATCACACGAAACAATGTCAGTTTATTTGGTAGATTCATCTTCCAATTCTCCAATCAAATCATATTCATAAGATCCGGTTATCTTTGCTCTCACAAAATCACCGGTCATCAATTCTCTTCCGGTATTGATGAACAAGAAACCATCTACATTGGGCGCATCCTTGTAGGTTCTTGCCACATAAGCGTTTTCATCGGCAACTTTACCTTCAATCATAGCAGTAACAATCTGTCCCTTCATGTTCTCTGCCGCTTCAAAGGCAATCTCCTGCTGCAGCTCCATCAGTTCCGCCTGTCGCTCAGACTTCAACTCTTCCGGTATCTGATCAGGCATCCCGGCTGCGGGTGTATCTTCCTCCTGCGAATAGGTAAACACCCCCAGTCTGTCAAACTCCATTTCATTTACAAATTCCATCAATTCTTCATGGTCTTCCCCGGTTTCTCCCGGGAATCCGGTAATAAGAGTTGTTCTAAGACAGATATCCGGGATCTCTGCGCGCAATTTACTGACTATACTAGTCAATTCTGCCTTATTGGTCCTTCTTCCCATTCTTTTTAAAACTCTGTCAGAAGCATGCTGTATGGGAAGATCCAGATAATGACATATTTTCTTCTCTTCTTTGATAACCTGTATGAAAGCATCATCAATCTCTTCCGGATAGCAGTATAAAATACGAATCCAACAGATGCCATTGATCTCACATAATCTGTGAAGCAGTTCGGGAAGCGCCTTATGTCCATAGAGATCCACGCCATACACAGTGGTCTCCTGTGCCACGAGAATCAATTCCTTTACACCCTGTTCTGCCAGTCTCCGTGCCTGTTCCAACAGATTTTCCATAGATATGCTGCGATAATTACCACGCACCTTCGGAATAATACAATAGGTACAATGCTTATCACAGCCTTCCGCAATCTTCAGATATGCGTAATGACCTCCGGTCGTGACTACACGCTCTGCCTCAGCAAAAGGCTTTACATCCAGACTCTTATAGTGATTAGCCTTTGTACCATGCAATACTTCTTCAATGGTTTTTACCACTTCATCAATTGCCATAGTTCCGAGAATGGCATCTACTTCCTCAATCTCTGTCTGTATCTCTTCTTTATAACGCTGTGCAAGACAACCTGCTACAATCAAAGCTTCAATCTGCCCACTCTTCTTTAACTCTGCCATCTCCAAAATCGTATTAATGCTTTCTTCCTTGGCATCATTAATAAAGCAGCAGGTATTAACTACTACAACATCTGCTTCCTTCTCATCATCGGTAAACTCATACCCTCCCTTTGCGAGAAGGCCAATCATCATTTCAGAATCTACCAGATTCTTGTCGCATCCCAGTGATACAAACAATACTTTTTTACTCATATATTATTACTGTTCTCTCTTTTCCTTTAACACACTTATACTGCAAATAGCATGCCTACTCGGCAGTTGCCTCAGAAACTTCCTCTTGCGGAACTTCATCATTCAAAATCTTTATTTTTCCCTGGTTCAGCTCTTCTACTGCCACAGATAACGCTTTCTTGCCTTTGCCGTCAACCAGTTCTTCATCACCGGCAATAATCTGTCTTGCTCTTTTAGCAGTGGCCATCACAATAGAATACCTGCTGTTTACAACCGGATCTTCTCCTTCTTCTACCTCACTGTTTACTATTTTAATTAATTCTGCATAAGATGGATGTAACATTATTTTTCTCCTTCCAATTCTTTTCTCATTTTCTCTATAAAATCCTTATTTCTTAATGGAGTATTATGAGCTGCTGTAATAATCTCATGAAGTTCTCTGACACATATATCTAAATCATCATTGATTACGATATACTCGTACTCTTCTATACCTTCTGCCTCTTCTACGGCACGGCGCATCCTTTTATCAATTACTTCCTTTGTCTCAGTTCCTCTTGCTTCCAGTCTTCGGCGAAGCTCCTCAGCGCTTGGCGGCATCACAAACAACATCAGTGCATCCGGATACTGTTTCTTCACTTTAAGAGCTCCCTGTATCTCAATCTCTAAGATCACATCCTTGCCACTTGCAAGCTGCTCTTCCACATACGCTCTGGGCGTTCCATAATAGTTGTCACAATAGCAGGCATATTCAATCAATCCGTTTTCTGCGATTTTCTGTTCAAACTCATCCTTCTTTAAGAAAAAGTATTCCCTGCCGTTTTCTTCACCCGGTCTTGGATTTCTGGTAGTAGCAGATACGGACAATGCATAATCATCATACTCCTGCACCAGTTTCTTCATTAAAGTACCTTTACCTGCTCCCGAAAACCCGGAAACCACGATCATAATACCTTTACGCATCTTCTGTCTCCCCGCCTTCTGTCTGTGCTCTGTTAGATATCGTTTCCGGAAGAAGTGCCGATAGAACGATCTGGCTGTTTTCCATAACCAAAACAGCTTTCGTCTTACGCCCCTGTGTGGCATCAATAGCCATGCCCTCTTCCTTGGCCTTCTGCACCATGCGCTTGATGGGTGCGGAATCCGGACTGACAATAGCAATGATTTTCCCCGTATTTACCACATTACCAAATCCAATATGAATCAGTCTGCCCATGTTATTCTCCGTCGATTCTCTTCCTCTACTCGATATTCTGAATCTGCTCACGAACCTTTTCTATTTCCGTCTTCAGCTCAATCGCGCGATTTGAAATTTCAAGATCATTGGCCTTTGACAGAATCGTATTGGCCTCGCGGTTCATCTCCTGGGCAATAAAATCCAGTTTACGTCCAATACTACCGCCCTGAACCAGATTTTCTCTGGTTGTCTCGATATGACTCCTTAAACGTACCAGTTCTTCATCCACGCATACCTTGTCTGCAAAAATAGTCACTTCCATCAGAAGCCGATTCTCATCGACCTGTGTATCCTCCAGTAATTCCTTTACCTTATCCTCCAGCTTCTGTTTGTATTCTGCTATGATCTGAGGAGAACGTTCAGTAATAAAATCTACATGAGCAAGCATGCCATCAAGCTTGGCGATGAGATCATCTCTCAGGTTCTCGCCTTCCCTGATCCTTGTCTGAACGAAGCCCTCTGCTGCTCCCTTAATGGCTTTATCCAGAAGCAGCCATAACTCTTCCTCATCAATGGTCTGTTCTTCCATAGAAAAGACTTCCGGATATCGGGAAAGCGTAGACACACGGATATCATTGTCCAAAGAAAAGTCCTCTGCCATTTGAGACAGATACTTTACATACTCCGCTGCCAGCTCTCTATTATACTTCACACACACATTGGATTCTGTAAGATCCTCATATGTGATGAAAATATCTACCTTGCCGCGCTGAATATAATTCTTCAGTTCATTACGGATCGCTGCTTCAAAAAAGTTCAGTTTCTTCGGCATTTTGATGTTAACATCTAAATATCTGTGATTGACAGATTTCATTTCAACGGTAATCTTACGTTCACCCTCTGCCACTTCACATCTGCCGAAACCGGTCATGCTTTTTATCATAGTCGTTTTCTTCTTTCTTCTGTTGTAGCCGCATACGGATAGACCCACGCATGCAAACTATATTATAAAATAATCCTGAGAAGTAGTCAAGGAATCTGATAACTTCTCAGGATTATGTTTTTGGATTATATTTTTCTATTGGTCCGGTAGTTTGACAGTTGAATAATAGAAAAATCTCCGCAGGCCGGTAGTTTCTCGTTTTCATTGAAAACCTTAACCGCATATTGTACAATAAACCTTAACGCAATAATACAATATGCATCAATATAATATGTATTGATATAATATGTAGAAATCATATACAGAAAGACAGGGATACACTATGGCATTTGACGGCATTACCATTGCATCTATCGTAAGCGAATTAAATAAAAAACTGCTGGGCGGACGCATCTATAAGATTGCCCAGCCGGAAAGTGACGAATTATTACTTACTGTTAAGAATAACAGTACCCAGTACAGGCTGCTTCTGTCTGCGGACGCCTCCCTGCCTTTGGTCTATCTGACAGAAAACAACAAACCAAGCCCACTGACTGCACCGGGTTTTTGTATGCTGCTTCGCAAGCATTTACAAAATGCTAAGATCACAGGCATCAGACAGCCGGGACTGGAGAGGATCATTCATCTGGAGTTAGAGCATCTGAATGAATTGGGAGATGTATGCCATAAGAAGCTGATCATTGAGATCATGGGGAAACACAGCAATATCATCTTCTGCGACGATACTAATAAGATCATTGACAGCATTAAGCATATTTCTGGAATGGTCAGTTCCGTCCGGGAAGTATTACCGGGTAAAGACTACTTTATTCCACAGACCCAGGACAAACTGGATCCTTTATCATTTGCCATTACCTATTCCGATTTCAAACAACATATGCTGGCAAAGCCCATGCCACTTTATAAGGGAATCTATACCTCCTACACGGGATTTTCCCCCATTATTTCACAGGAAATCTGTTATCGCGCCGGTGTGGATGCGGATATACCTGCTAATGCGCTTGCCGAAATGCCTTCTGAACCTCTCCGGGCTGTATATAATACATTTCTTTCCATGATAAATGATATCCAAAATAGAAATTTTACCCCAAATATCATTTATAAGGACAAGGAGCCAATTGAGTTTGCCGCACTTCCTCTGACTCTCTATGCTGACCATAAGGCTCAGAGCTTTGATTCTATCAGCACGGTATTAGAGCATTATTATGCAGAGCGCAACATAATAACCCGTATCCGTCAGAAATCTGCGGATCTGCGTAAAATTGTCCAGACAGCCTTAGAGCGCAACATTAAAAAATATGATCTGCAGTTAAAACAGATGCAGGATACCGAGAAACGGGATAAATACAAAATATATGGAGAACTGCTGAATACCTACGGCTACAACATAGAGCCCGGCGCTAAATCCATGGAGGCTCTCAATTATTACACCAACGAAATGATCACTATTCCATTGGATGATACACTTACGCCACAGGAAAATGCCAAGAAATATTTTGATAAATACGGTAAACTGAAACGAACCTATGAAGCGCTTTCAGAATTAACTGTACAGGTAAAAGAAGAAATTGAACATTTGGAATCGGTTTCCGCCGCACTGGATATCGCCATGCAGGAGGATGATCTGGTGCAGATAAAGGAAGAATTGATTGAAAGCGGCTATATCCGCAGAAAAGGCGGCACTAAAAAAGCCAGGGTCACAAGCAAGCCCTTCCACTACATCAGCAGCGATGGTTTTCATATATATGTCGGGAAAAATAATTATCAGAATGATGAGCTGACCTTCAAATTTGCCAACGGTAATGACTGGTGGTTCCATGCCAAGAAAATAGCCGGTTCCCATGTGATTGTCAAGACCGAGGGACAGGAACTGCCCGACCGCACCTTTGAAGAGGCGGCACGCCTGGCTGCCTACTACTCCAAAGGACGGGAGCAGGATAAAGTCGAGATTGATTATGTCCAGAAAAAACATGTCAAAAAACCTGCCGGCGCCAAACCCGGCTTTGTTGTCTACTCCACTAATTATTCCATGGCGATCGATTCCGATATAGCAGGGTTATGTCAGGTATAACGACTGGCATAACCCTATCCTTGTGTCACCGAAATGTTAGCTCCGTCAGACTCCACGTTAACGTTTCCGTCTATGGTATCGTAGATCCTGCAGCCATATTTCTGTAATAGCAGTACAGTCTCTTCTTCCAGCCGGTCCCGCTCCTGCCCTACCGTAAGCACTGCTGCGTCCGGTCTGACACAGGCGATCAGATCCTCCAGCTTCTTATAATAATCTCCGTGATGCGGCATCTTGATCAGATCATAATGTTCTTCTGCCAGTACCGTCTCCAGAAATTCTCCGGTCCGTTTTTTCATGGCATCTCCCATGAGTAAAAATCGATTTTCTCCATAGGTTACCGTTGTAATCAATGAATAATTATTATCATCCTTATATTCTGTTTCATTTGCTGCACTGACAACAATCTCTGCACCTGATGCAGTAAAGCTGTAATCATCATACAGCCAGAGCTGTTGGGCATCTGACTGTTCCAGTGCCTGTACTAATGCTTCATAATACAATGAAGTTTCTTCATAATCCGGCATTATGACACAATTCACATCATAATTTGTAAGCAGCATTGCCGCACTGCCGATATGGTCTTTATCAAAATGGCTGAGTATCATATAGTCAATGGTTGTAATCTGTTTTTCATCAAGAAAATCAGAAATCAATTCATAATCATCCGCATCGGCAGTATCATTGACAATCACACAATCCTCTAATTCTATCACAATACAGTCTGATTTACCTGTATCAAGAAATGTCATCATAAGCCTGTTGCCATCCTGTTTCCGCTCTTCCGAAAGAACAGCCGATGAATCAGGCTGTGTAGCAATCAGGCCACAGCCTGTCATTGTCAGGATAACTCCCATAACACCTGCACCACCCATCACATAGACAGGATTTATTTTCCATTTACGCAACACAAATAATCCAATTCCAAAAATGATAACAGAGCCGTACCGTATTCCACTCCAATCAGCCGGCATGGAACGCTGTCCATAAAAAGATAAAACAATCAGAGAAAGTCCTGCAGATGCAATCATGGCAACCACTGCCGGGCGAAGTCCTGCCAAAATGCCCTGCACCATATTTAATCCCCTGAAACGATAATACAGATATGCCAACAGCATAACGATCACACAGGAAGGGCAGATACACCCCAGTGTGGCAATAATCGCTCCCGGTATCCCTGCTATCTGTATTCCCACAAACGTCGCCGAATTAATGGCAATCGGACCTGGTGTCATTTCTGCTATCGTCATAACATCCGCAAACTGCGTCATAGTTAGCCATGCATGGGCATCCACTACCTGTTGCTGGATAAGGGGCATGGCAGCATATCCGCCCCCGATACTGAACAGTCCGATCTGAAAAAAGCTTAAAAACAATTCAAGATAAATCATTGCTGTCATTCTCCTTTCCCACACTACGCCGGCAGAGTATATCTATTACCCCGACGCCCCCGCAAATCAACAGAATTACAATAACATTCATATGTGCAAAATGAACCATTCCAAATGCTGCAAGCATCATCACAACAGGTACCAGCCTTTTTTGTTTAAAAATTCCCTGCACCATCGTGATTACCACGTCACAGATTACAGCCGCCACCCCTGCAAGCATTCCCTTCATGACCATATCTACAATCACATTGTCCCGAAATGCACGATAAAACAGAGAGACAATGGAAATAATGATAAGCGGCGGTAATATTGTTCCCAGTACGGCAAGCAACGCACCGGTTATGCCCGCCACATGATATCCTATCAGAATAGAGGCATTGACTGCGATCGCTCCCGGGGATGACTGAGCAATTGCCGTCAGGTCAAGCATTTCCTGCTCTTCTATCCAGTGCAACTGTTCAACAAATTTCTTTCGCATCAGCGGAATAATCACAAATCCACCGCCAAAGGTACAAGCGCTGAGCTGAAATACAGACCAAAACAAAATTTTGTATTGATGTTGCTTCCCGTCCACTTCTTTTTCCTCCCCATTTCAGTATTCTAAGCATAACACCTTTTACATGATTGCACCAGCCGCTTTCCGCGCATAGAAACAGATTCACGAAAAAACGGGCAGAAGCCTTCACTTCCACCCGTCTGACTCTTATCTGTTATAATGTCTTGGACGCAAACAGTGATTTTACATGATCTATTTCTGCCTGTGTAGCCTTTGCCGCAGGTACATAATATGACTTCTCACGTGCAATCTGATATAACTCCTCCTGAGACTGTTCACAAGCATTACGAAACTGCTTTAATGTCTGCTTTAATTCCTTATTCTCTGTCTGGGCAATCATCTCACCAAACCTTACCAGTTCACCGTTGATTCCTGTCAGGGTATCCGCTACCATTGTCTTTTCTTCCATTTGCATTCTTTTATACTCCTTCCGATTCCGCTTTGTGGGATATGATTCCGTTTTATGATGGATACAGTCGCATTTACTGTAGGAACTCCATCAACTGCTGCTTGTTCTGCATCGCAGACTGTGCGCCTTTCTCAAAAAACTGCTTTACCTTCACATCAGATGCACATTGTGCATACTCTTTCAGCTTACAGTGTGTCACATCATAACCACCCATGAGATGACGCAGATTCTGTAAATCCAACTCTGATAAATTTGCCATAGAATTTCCTCCTGATTCATTATGATAAACTATCGGATGCCGCACTTTGCAAATCATCCTGACGTAAAAAATGATTGTCCTTAACAGTATGGATGTTTGGACAATCATTTATTCATGTAACAGATGAAATTTCTTGGCATAATGTACCAGCATCATTCCCTTCGGAAAAGCCTTCAGTTCCGACTCACTCACTCCACCGATCAGCAGGAGCACTGCAAAATATACACAAACCGCTATACCGATTGCGATCAGAAGCACCAGTCTGCTGACCGGAATGAGCAAATACATACCATGATATACACCAAATGCCACAATTCCCATCACAAGCGCCGCCGCTCCGGGTTTCAGGAATATTTTGACATAATCAAGTTTATATTTTAAATGCTTATGGACTGACCATTGATTAAGCAGGCACATGACCAACGAATAGATAATATTTGCACAGGCCAGCGCATAAGTATCCAGATCCGTAAACATCAGAATTGCCATAAGTCCCGCCACCTGAATTACCAGTGCTATCACCGCATGGATTACAGGTGTATTGACCCTGCCGATTCCCTGAAGCACCGCGTTGGTCAGCGTCGATAAGCCATACAGCACTACCGTTACCGAAAGGGTTGCCAGAAGACCGGAAGCCATATCCAGCGAATCCTTCTGTGGAAAAATGAACCGCATGATTGGTCTGGCTAAGACAGCCATTCCCACCATCGCCGGTATGGATACCAGCATTGTCATCTGGATGGCCTTCGTAACCTGTTCCCTGGTACGGGCATATTCTTTGCGCGCATAAGTAGTGGAAACACTCGGAATCGTAGCCGAAGACATGGCAGATGCTATGGCAATCGGGATATTTACCACAGCAACCGCCTGGGTGGAAAATATACCGTATTGATTTCCGTACAGCACTGTATCTACCTGCTTGTAATCCATAACATAATAGTAAATATACATATTAACTACGGTAGAACAGTTATAAATAAACGTACTCAGGATAAACGGAGTAACAATGGTAAATATGACTTTAAAAATCTCGCCGTAACTCTCTTCATGCCTTGAATAGTCCCTTGTCATCCGCTTATGAATATAATTCCGGTTCAGCATATACATGCCAAACATAAACAGAAGCCCGGTCAGAACACCGGCCCCGGTACCAATGGCACTTCCGGCCGAACCATAAACTGCCTGTGTAGTTGTATCCTTGGATGACACCATGCGAATCAGCAGATAGGCGGCCAGAATACTGACTACGGCATTCATGATCTGTTCCAGAATCTGGGAGATGGACGTATGCACCATGGAACTGTGCGCCTGAAAATATCCTCGCAGTACACCCAGAAAACCCGAGAAAAAGATGGTTGGCGCCAGAACCCTGAGTGCCGCCGTGGCATTCGGATTCTTACTGACCAAAAACGGTGCCGCCACATAAGTAAAAACAGCGGCAATGCCACCTACAATCAATACATAAAGAAGGGCACAATGAAATACCTTCTGGGCATTCCTATATTCTTTAAAAGCAAGCCTCTGGGCAATTACTTTGGAAATCGCCGAAGGTATACTGTAAGAAGAAATCAAAAGGATAATCGTATAGATATTGATTGCCGCACTATAGTAATTGTTACCTTCCAATCCTATAATACTTAAAAGCGGACTGCGATAAATAAGGCCAATGACTTTGACGATCATTCCCGCTGCCGCCAGAATACCCGCCTGCAGTACAAAGCTGTTTGTTTTCTTATTCGTACTACTGCCCATACCTTTTACGCTGCCCCCTTCCTTCGTATTTCTACTGTTCGCGCAACAAAACGGAAACAATCCAGTAATGGATTATTTCCGTCTCTTATCTATACATTCACGTCTTCCTAACCGATCAGCCAGTCATACATCTCCTGATATTTCTTAGCTGACACATGCCATGAGAAATCTGTTGCCATGCCTCTGTCGATAATCTTGTTCCACTCACGCTTCTTATCGTAATAAATGTGCTCTGCATAACGAATCGTTCCAAGCATCTCATGTGCATTATAGTTGGTAAAGCTGAAGCCGGTACCCACACCTTCATATTCATTATATGGCTGTACCGTGTCTTTCAGACCACCGGTCTCACGCACAATCGGTACAGTACCATACCGAAGTGAAATCAACTGACTCAAACCGCAGGGTTCAAATAAAGATGGCATCAAAAATGCATCACTGGCAGCATATATCTTATGGGATAATTCATCGGAATAATAAATATTTGCCGATACCTTGCCATGATATTTCCAGTCAAAGTGGCGGAACATATTCTCATACTGCTCTTCACCGGTACCCAGAACCACGATCTGTACATTATCCCTACACAGTTCATCCATCACATAAGCAATCAGGTCAAAACCTTTCTGTCCGGTCAATCGGGAAACAATACCGATCAGCATCGTCCTGTCATCCTGGTTCAGCCCTAACTGTGCCTGAAGTGCCCGTTTATTCTTAATCTTCTCCTTACGGAAATTCACTGCATTATAATGGAATTCAATATCCTTATCCGTCTCCGGATTGAATTCATTATAGTCAATACCATTAACAATACCTCTCAGATCACCTGATCTGGCGCATAGCAGACCATTTAATCCCTCTCCGTAAAATGCCGTTTTAATCTCCTCGGCATAAGTATTGCTCACTGTCGTAATTGCATCGGCGTATACAAGACCGCCCTTTAAAAGATTAGCATCTTTATATGCCTCCAGCTTGTCTGCCGTAAAGAAATAATCCGGAAGTCCGGTAATCTCTTTCACTTCCTTTACGCTCCATTTGCCCTGGAACTTCAGGTTATGAATGGTCATGACTGTCTTAATGCCCCGATAGAAATCTCCACCCTGGAATCTTTCCTTCAGATAAACCGGGATAAGACCGGTCTGCCAGTCATGGCAATGGATCAGATCAGGTCTGAAACCGACCACAGGAAGTATTGACAAAGCGGCTTTACAGAAGAAAGCATATTTTTCAATTTCAAACAAAGCATTGTCACTGTAAGGTCTGAAGCCATTAAAATAAGACTCATTATCAATGAAATAATATTTGATACCATCAACTTCTGATTCCATGATACCTACATATTCTTCTTTCCAATGGAAATCCATATAAAAATGTGTCTTATAAGTCAGCTTATCCTTCATTTTCTGCGTCATACAGGTATATTTGGGGAGTATTACCCTGACATCGAAATATTCCCGGTCAATACATTTTGGCAGAGAACCAACCACATCTGCCAGCCCTCCGGTCTTAATAAACGGCACACCTTCTGATGCAACAAACAAAATATTTTTCATGCTAACCCTCCAAGTCCTATTACCCATTCTAAATGGCATACCGAAAATATGAAACATATCTCATATTTCGTTCTAAGAGTAAAATATGCTTCATGAATATTTTATTCTTATTGATATAGTATACAATATTTTAGTTGGCAATAAAAGGATTATTTTGAAAATTAGCGGCGATATTGTAAACGTATCTTATCCGCAATCAGAGCAATGAACTCGGAATTAGTCGGTTTTCCTTTGCCGGTATTAATTGTATATCCAAAAAGTGCATCTAAAGTCTCCATTCTTCCTCTGGACCATGCTACTTCAATTGCATGGCGGATAGCCCGTTCCACCCGGCTTGGTGTCGTTTGATATTTCTTGGCTATGGTAGGATATAACACTTTGGTAATGGAACCAAGCATCTCCACATCCTCCACCGACATCATAATAGCTTCTCTCAAATACTGATACCCTTTAATATGTGCCGGGACACCAATTTCATGTATCATATCCGTAACGTCTTTCTCCAGATCATGCTGCACCGGTATCTGTAACATGTCCACATTCTGCACATCCCCCTCTTGCATGGCAGACGGGACAGTTATCATGATCTGAAATTCCTTGTTCGTACTGATCAGATTGTTCAAAATTCTGTAAAACTGCTCCTGATCTCTGGATGCTGTCACATTTAAAGTTTCCATATTTTCCCTCCGTTATAAAATTCCCCTCGTTTTACTATCACACCCCGGGTTGATTCTTTCCTATTATAACAAAGAAAATACCGCTTGGAACCTTTATGCATCGCATTGGCCTTCATTCCATATCCTATGCTAATGAGTCAGCATCTCTTCAATAAAAATGCCATAACCTCTTGTGGAATCCTGAACCAGCACATGGGTAACAGCCCCTGCCAATTTGCCATTCTGTATGATGGGGCTGCCGCTCATACCCTGAATAATGCCGCCGGTCAAAGTAAGAAGCTTCTCATCCACCACTTGTATCACAATTCCTCTGTTAATATTTCCATGCTCCAGATTCACCTCCACAATCTCCACATCATAAAATTCCGGTTCCCCAGTAACAGAACAGATAATTTGAGCCGGTCCCAGAGCGATCTCCTGTTTCAGTGCAATCGGAATCGGCTCATAACAGGAGGTTTCTACAAGTTCTTCATCGCAGATTCCAAATATGCCTTCTTTGGTATTCTCTGTAATCTCTCCAATTACATTATCACTGTCATATTCAATGTAGCCTGTTAATTCTCCGGGTGCACCATTGGCGCCTCTGGTAATTCCAACAATTTCGGTCTTGTACAGAGTTCCCTCCTCCAAATTCATCAGCAAAGAGGTATCCACATCATTAATTCCATGGCCAAGGGCTCCAAAAGTATGATCTGTACCTTCATACGTCATGGTACCGATTCCCTGCGCATTATCACGAATCCATATTCCCAGTTTCCATTCATTGTTCTGATTCTGATCCGCTTTGATCATGACATCCGTTACTTCTTCATTTCTTTTGATCGTCAGTACCATATCTTCTCCATCCGATTCCCCTACCAGCTTAATAAAATGCTTTTTGTTTTCAATTTCCACCCCATCTATCTTTAGAATATAATCACCTTTCTGTAAAACATATTTGGCCGGTGAAACCTGATCTCCATCCCTGTTTTCAAACTCTCCGATACCCACTACTAATACGCCATTCGTTTTTACATAGATACCAATAGGGATGCCGGACGGAATCAACATTTTATCCTGAATGACCTGAACATCAACATTCTTATAGGGAAGTATCCCAAATAATCTCAGGTCCATCAGATAAGTATCAATCTCATTCGCTCTTACCTTTACTTTATGTGCAAAATCTACATGGATACTCTCCACCGCACCGGACATACTCTTCGCAGCCTGCTCATCTTCTTTTCTCTGAACAGTCTCTGCAACAGAAGACACCTGTGCAGCTTCTTCCTTTACTTTGTAGATTTCTCCCGACACCGGTACCTTAAAATCCAACTCCTGTTCTACTCCTGCACGAATCTTAATAGTGGAAGGAATCTTATCCCAATACATATAGTAAATAGCACATGTAAGAGCAATCACTGCTACAAATAACAGGCAATAAAGAAATCCCCGATATCGCCTTTCCTGTTGTTTTGTCATATTAATTAATCTGTTCAATTTATCACATCCCTCATCTTTCAAAAGAGTATGAGCTTGCCCATGCCCGGACAGACCGGAAAAGGACACACATAAAACAGTGTGTCCTTTCTAGTATGTGAAAAATCTCTCATTTTAATTTAATATTGTTTTGTTTTTCTTGCCAAATCTTTCATTTCCCTTGCATTATTACGTACATTCTCCGTAATACTTGCTCCGCCAAGCATTCTGGCAAGTTCTTCCACGCTCTCCTCTTCCGTAAGTTTTCGAATATTTGTGACTGATCGCTGATCCTCCACCTGCTTTTCTATACAAAAATGAGTATCTGCCATGGCTGCTATCTGCGGAAGATGTGTAATACAGATTAACTGATGCTCCCTTCCGAGAATTCCCATTTTTTCGGATACTTTCCATGCTGTCTTGCCACTGATCCCGGTATCAATCTCATCAAAAATTAAAGTTTCAATTTTATCTTTATCAGCAAGCACGGTCTTAAGCGCCAGCATGATACGGGACAATTCACCACCACTGGCCACCTGTGCCAGTTCTCTGAGTGCTTCCCCGGTATTCGTGGAGATGAAAAAGGTTACCCGGTCGTATCCGTTTGCACTCATCTGCTCTTCCGATCCGTTAACACGTATCTCAAAGGAAACTGAAGTAAAATTGAGATCTATCAACGCCCTCTTCATTTCCTCAGCCAGCCGTAAAGCATTTTGGGTACGGATTCTGGACAACTCGGTGCATAATGTGAGTACTTTATTCTTTAAAGTATCCGCTTTTTGCTGCATTTGTATACGATAGGCATCATAATCCTGATATTTCGCCAGCTTCTCTGACGCCTGCTTCTGATAATCCAGAATTTCTTCTATGGAATTCCCATATTTTGATTTTAGATGATTGATCAGATTTAATCGTTTCTCCGTCCGGTCAAAGAGCTCCGCATCAAACTCAAGATTTGACAAATACTCTGCCAGCCCTCTGTTATAGTCATTAAGGAGACTGTCAATATCCAGTAACTGCTTTTCAAATTCCTGCAAAACTTCATCATAGGCAGATATACCTCGGATCTCCCGCAATGCCCGTCCAACATTGCCGCCCACTCCATTCTCTTCATACCCGCATAAAGAATAGGCAGCGCCTGCGGCTTCCTTGATCTTCTGACTGTTAATAAGCTTCTGATACGTTTTCTCTATCTCTTCGTCTTCCCCCGAGACCAACTGTGCCTCTTCAATCTCCTGACATTCAAATTCTGCCAGCGCACTTTCCCTCCTGCGGGTTTCTTCATCCACTTCGTTGTTGGACAATTCTTCTACTACCTGTCTGTACTGCTGATAAAAACACTGTAGCTGCCCTTTATAGGACAACAATTCATCACCGGCATAGGCATCCAGTATTTCCAGCTGCTTTGCCGGCTGCAAAAGAGACTGATGCTCGTGCTGTCCATGAATATCAATCAGAATCTCTGCCAATTGCTTCAACTGTCTTGCCGTAACAGTCTCTCCACATACCTTACATACATTGCGATTCGGCATAATCTTACGTTGTAATATGATCTGTCCCTCTTCCACAGGCAGCTCCAGCTCCTGAATTGCCTCCATCTGTTCATCCCTGTCAATATCAAAAACCAATTCTACAAGGGCATATTCCGCGCCGGTACGTATCATATCCTTATCAGCCTTTGCCCCCAATGCCAGATTAATGGAACCTATGATAATGGACTTGCCTGCACCGGTTTCTCCCGTCAGTATATTAAGCCCTTTCTCAAAAAAGACCTCTGCCTCATCGATCAAAGCCAGATTTTTCACGTGTAAACTTTGTAACATACTATCACCTCTTATGTATTCTCTCCGGGCATGTTCTTTTACTCACAAGATACATGCAAATACATAATGTATTAGGATTCTGAAATCATCCTGCCGATCTGCTCCATCACGTTCTCGGCTTCCTCCTCGCTGCGCATGGCTATCATTAACGTATTATCTCCTGCTATACAGCCAACTATCTCATCCATTTTCAGGGCATCTACCGCAGCAGCTACTGCCATGGCCATACCTGACACTGTCTTCATAACCAAAAGATTCTGTGCCAATGCCATGGATACATAACCTTCCTTCAATACCCTGATATATTTATCACCCAGATGCGGTTCTTCCTGGGTAAAAGCCACATATTTCTGTTTTCCCTTGCCATTGGGGATCTTTGACAGCTTCAACTCCCTGATATCTCGGGAAACAGTCGCCTGAGTGACCTGATATCCCGCATGGCGCAGATGATCTGCCAGTTCCTCCTGGGTCTCAATCTCATATTTTCCAATCAGCTCAATTATTTTATCATGTCTGACTTTTTTCATTCAAATCCTCATTTCTGAGCAGTCTATTCGCTCATCTTCTTATGTAGCACAGCTAAAAAGCTCTCCGTATTCAGCTTTAAAATACCCGTCGTCTTGACCGCCTTTCTGATCACGATGTGATCTCCTGTCTGCAGGGTAATCTTATGACTGCCATCGAAATTAGCCTCCACAGTCTGCATCTGCCCATCTCTTCCCTGCGGTATCTCTATTCTGATTTCGTCCTCCGGTGCTAAGATAATGCTCCTTGTATTCAATGTATGAGGACAGATTGGTGTCAAAAGCAACAGTCTTGCACAGGGTTCCACAATCGGCCCTCCTGCAGACATGTTATACCCGGTAGAACCTGTCGGTGTTGCCACAATGATACCGTCTGCACTATAACTGTTCAGGAACTGACCATTGACATAAATTTGAAACGTCAATATCTGCAAAGTGCCGCATCTGGATATCACGATATCATTCAGCGCATAATTCTCTTCAGATACCCCTTGCTTCTCAACTCTGCCAACCAGCATCATTCTCTCTTCCCTGGTAAAATCATCCTGCAATAGCTGATCCAACGCAGATTCCAGATTTGAGCTTTCTACCTCCGCAAGATAGCCCAGAGTACCTAGATTAATTCCCAGAAGAGGAATATCCTTATCCATCATATTCCGGGCGGCACGAAGCAGTGTACCGTCTCCGCCCAATACCAGCACACAGTCCGGCTGGGAGACGGTAACCTGTTCGGACACCGGTTTTTCTCCGTCCACACAAACCGCATTACCACCATGGCTTCTGATGTATTCCGCTATTCTTTTTGTATAGATTTGATCCGGATCTTTTCCCGCATTCGTAATCAGATAGAATTGTTTCATCTGCCTATTTCGCCTCGTCTAATGCACCATGCGCCTCAGTAATAATTTGTGAGATAAGCGCAATCTGCCCCTCTTCCCAGGACTTCCCGCTTTGGGATGATAGAACATCCCGCAACATACTTTCCGCATCTGCCTCTGTCATCTTAAGAATATCTTCCGACAGTTCATTCTTTTTCTCTATAAACATCAGATACTCTATATTTCCTTCCGGCCCCTTAATAGGAGAATAGGTAAGTCCCAGAACTTCAAATCCAATGAGATCTGCATAGTCGATTATCTTATGCACAACCTCTCCGTGTACTGCCGGATCTCTTACCACACCTTTCTTACCAACCTTCTCCTTTCCGGCCTCAAATTGCGGTTTGATCAGACACACCATGCGTCCCTGCTCACACAATAAGTTTCTCGCCGGAATCAGAATCTTCGTCAACGAGATAAAGGAAACATCTACAGAAGCAAAGTCCACCTGTTCTCCGATATCTTCCGGTGTGACATAACGAAAATTTGTCTTTTCCATACAGACAACCCGTTCATCATTTCTGAGTTTCCAGGCTAACTGCCCATGCCCCACATCAACGGAGAACACCTTTTCGGCACCATTTTGCAGCATACAGTCCGTGAATCCACCTGTGGAGGCTCCAATATCCATACATACCTTATCCGCCAAAATGATAGGAAACTGTGACATTGCTTTCTCCAGCTTCAATCCACCGCGACTCACGTACTTCAACGTACTCCCTTTTACTTCTATATGAATTTTACTCTCATCAAAGGTGGTTCCTGCCTTATCTTCTCTCTGACCATTCACGAATACATTGCCCGCCATTAGGATAGCCTTCGCCTTCTCCCTGGACTGTGCAAAGCCCTGTCTGACCAGAAGCACATCCAATCTTTCTTTCATACGCTCTATATCTGTCCTTGCGAAATATACTGGGTCATCACTTTCTTCACAATCGAATCAGCGTCAATACCGATCTCCTGCTTGAGCAGATCTACATTACCATGTTCTACATATTCATCGGGAATTGCTATGTTCAACACCCGGGTAGTTACACCAATAGCATCCACATAGTTTCTGACCTTTTCTCCATAACCGCCGCTTAAAACATTTTCCTCCATTGTCACGATCAGCTTATGCTCCCGACATGCTTCCCGGACAGACTCTTCATCAATCGGTTTCACAAATCTGGCATTGATCAGTGAACAGGAATACCCTTTATCCTTTAATTGCTCACGTACATCCAGTGCGACTTTGACCATACTGCCAACTGCCATGAGCACGATATCCTCTTCTTCGTAAATCCATTCACTCTTGCCATATTCCACAGGTGCCCGATTATCCTTAAGACCATCAAAGGCCTCACCTCTCGGATAACGAATGGCTATCGGCGCCTCGAAGGCAACCGCAAATTTAATCATATCAGACAGCTCCCATTTATTCTTAGGTGCCATAATATGCATATTCGGAATCGATGAAAGATAGGATAAGTCAAAGATTCCCTGATGGGTCTCTCCGTCGCTGCCTACCAGACCCGCTCTGTCTATGGCAAAAACTACAGGCAGATTCTGAATGCACACATCATGCAGAATCTGATCATATGCTCTTTGTAAAAAGGAAGAATAAATCGCCACAATGGGTTTTAATCCCCCGGCTGCCAATCCGGCTGCAAAAGTAACTGCATGTTCTTCCGCAATACCCACATCAAAGAATCTGTCCGGATACATATTACGGAACCGTTTCAATCCGGTACCGTCAGGCATGGCTGCTGTTATGGCAACCACCTTCTCATCCCGCTGACCAAGCTTGCACATTACGGTAGAGAAAATATCCGTATAATTGGCCTTATCTCTAGGTTTACTCGGAATACCCGTCTCAATATCAAAAGGTTCTGCCCCATGGAATCTGGCAGGATGGCGTTCTGCCGGAGCATATCCCCGTCCTTTCTGCGTAATAACATGCAATAACACAGCCCCTTTAATTTTACGTGCTTCCCTCATCATGCGTACCATAGCCTGAATATTATGTCCATCTACCGGTCCTAAATAAGTAATCCCCATGTCCTCGAAAAACATTCCGGGTACGACCAATTGCTTAAAACTGCTCTTGGCACGTCTGATCTGTGATACCACTTTATCACCATACTTAGATTTTCCATGCAGGGAATTATATACCCCTTCCTTTAAATCCAGATACTTGTCCGCTGTTCTGATATTATTCAAGTATTTGGAGACGCCGCCCACATTCTCAGAAATAGACATATTATTGTCATTAAGAACAATAATATAATTAGTTTCCAGACGTGATGCATTGTTCAAAGCTTCATATGCCATACCACCTGTCAGGGAACCGTCACCGATTACAGATACGATGGTGTTCTTACCGCCTTGGATATCTCTCGCTTTAACCATCCCCAGTCCGGCAGAAATAGACGTAGAACTGTGCCCCGTATCAAAACAGTCACAATCACTTTCCTTCCGCTTTGGGAACCCGCTCATACCACCGAATTTACGCAGATTTACAAATCCCTCTCTTCTGCCTGTAAGTATCTTATGTGTATAAGACTGATGTCCCACATCCCATATGATCTTATCCTCCGGCAGATTCAGAAATAAGTGAAGAGCCATAGTCAACTCCACAGCTCCCAGATTAGATCCTAAATGGCCACCGGTCACACTGATGGTCTGTATCAGAAACTGTCTGATCTCTTCTGCCAATGCGCCATAGTCCTCTTCCGCAATCTTTTTGATATCATTTGCTTTTTCAATCTTCTCTAAAAACATCGTATTCACCCTAATCCTCGAAATCGGCATTCCCCTATATCTATCAGTACGATATTTCTCGCTACTTTTCTCTATATATCAATTGTTCCACCAACTGCTCCAAAAACAGATTACGTTTTGGGAAAGAGGTCAAAATGGAAACAGCCTCTTTAGACAATTCTTCGACCTGTTCCTTAGACTCCTTCAAACCATGCATGGACACATAGGTAAGCTTATGATTCTTCTCATCGCTGCCGATAGGCTTACCCAACACTTCCTGACTGCCGGTTACATCCAGAATATCATCCTGTATCTGGAATGCGATTCCGATGTTATAAGCACATTTTTCAACATCTGCGATTTCCTCATCGGAAGCTCCGGTCAGTATCGCACCTATCATCATGGCTGCCTGGATCAATGCCGCTGTTTTATGCTCATGAATATACAGAAGCATTTCCTCCGAAATCTCTCCTTCTGCTTCCTCCGCATTCAGATCCGCACACTGTCCGCCAATCATTCCATAAATACCTGCTTTTCCTGCAAGCACCTGTATTGCTCTTCCAATCTTATGATAATCCTCCGGAGCATTAGCCATATCAAAAGCAGACGCTGCTGTCTCAAAAGCATAATTCAATAATCCATCTCCTGCCAGCACAGCCATTCCTTCCCCATAGACAACATGCGTGGTCTTACGGCCTCTGCGGTATTCATCATTATCCATAGCAGGCAGATCATCATGTACCAGAGAATAATTATGTATCATCTCAAGCGCTGCCATAAATGGTTTGATCATTTCTCCTGCATCGCCAAACAATGCGGCTGTCTCCCACATCAGCATAGGACGCAATCTCTTACCGCCGGCTAATATCGAATAATTCATTGCTTCGATTACCTTCTTCGCATATCCCTCTTCCAAAGGAAGATATTGTTTTAATACTGCTTCCATTTGTTCCGTTTTTTGTTCTAATTCCTTTTTAAAATTCATCCAAGCCACCATCTTCATTAATTTGAAGTACCTTTTTCTCTACCTGATCAATTGTTTCGTTACAATGCTTTAGTAACTGCATACCCCTATTATATTCCTGAAAAGACTGCTCCAATGTAATCTCTTCTGTCTCTAAATGGGCAATCACTTCTTCAATCTGTACAAAAGCCTCTTCCAAAGAAAGTTCCTGATCCCTTTCCTGTTTCATTTCTTCCTTCTTTTTCACTTCTAATTCTCCCACGACTCTTTTCGTTTCTTTGTAATCTGCGCGTCAAGTTGGCCATCCTTGATATAAATCGTAACCGCATCTCCAAGTTCTACCTGTTCTATCGTAGACAATGTCCTGCCGAATGCATCTGACACATAGGAATACCCCTGACTCAGCTTATCAAGCGGCGATAATCCCTTCATCTGCTCAATATAGAGGGCAAGCTGATGTTTCTTACTCTGCAGTTGTTTCTCCACTGCATTCTGCAAATGCTCTTCCAGAGATAATGCCTGCGTTCTCTTCATACGTATTGTGTTAAGGGGGCTTAAGTACCGCATCCTTACACCATATTGCTCTGCCTCTTTCCGACAGCGTTGTATCACTCTCTTACACATATGCTGCATGGTGTAATTGTATTCTGACAACTTATTCTGCAGCTGTTCTATATCATAAACCGCGAGTTCTGCGGCTGCCGATGGGGTAGGTGCCCGCAAATCCGCCACATAATCGGCAATTGTTGTATCAGTCTCATGTCCTACTGCTGAAATAATCGGTATCGGGCAATCAAAGATTGCCTGCGCCACTGCCTCCTCATTGAAAGCCCATAAGTCTTCTATGGAACCGCCGCCTCTACCCACAATAATGGTGTCAACATGAAAATGCTCCATGGCATGAATACCATTGATAATGCTGGGTACTGCATCTTCTCCCTGAACAATAGCAGGATACAAAATAATCTGTACATACGGATTTCTTCTGGTTGCTATATTAATGATATCCCTGACTGCTGCGCCCGTTGCTGCAGTCACAACACCAAGTGTCTTAATATATTTTGGAATCGGCTGCTTATACTCAGACGCAAACATTCCTCTCTCTTCCAATTCGCGCTTAAGCTGCTCATACCGCTCATACAGTGCTCCTGCACCGTCAAGCTGTATTTGTCTGGCATATAATTGATATTTGCCATCCCGCTCATAAACATCCACACTTCCGCTGACAACAACCTGCTGTCCTTCCGATAAACGAAATGTTAATCCACTGCGGCTTGAAGAAAACATAACACACGATATCGTTCCCTTTACATCCTTTAATGTAAAATAAATATGTCCAGAAGAATGATATTTGCAGTTACTCACCTCGCCCTTAACACGAATAGACTGCAACATAAAATCCTGCGTGAACATATTTTTAATATAAGAATTAACCTGTGCTACTGTATATACATTCTGCATAGTGACACCTGTCTGTTTATGCAAATTTTGCTAAAATGCCATTCACAAATCCGGAAGAAGCATCCTGACCGAATTTCTTGGCAAGTTCTACTGCCTCATTGATCGCCACACCTGTTGGCACGGATTCATCATACATAATCTCATAAACTGCCAATCTCAGGATGGTCAGATCAACCTTACTCATTCTGGTTGTATCCCATCCTTCCGCCTTCTCATTCAAAAGAGCATCAATCTTTGTAAGCTTCTCCGTAATCTTATTATATTTCTCCGAAACATATGCAGCATCTTCCTCTTTGGCCGTATCCTCTTCCTCAAAGAACAACTGCTCCTGCTCCGGCATTTCTTCCATACTGTTAAATTCCACGCGGAACAATAATTTAAAGATCTGTTCCCGTAACTCTCTTCTGCTCATATCTACTCCCGCTTGCCCTTATTTTTCTTTCGTCACATTAATACCCGCAATACGAATATTTACATCTGTAACTTCCAGGCCTGTCATATTTTCAATGGCGCTCTTCACTTTATTCTGCACCTGCTGACAGGTTGCCGGGATATTAAACCCATATTCCATCGTAATGGCAAGCTCCACTTTCACCTTTTTACTCAGTACCTCTACCTTGGCACCCTTGGCAAGTGACTTCATGCCCACTCTTTTTAAAATCTCGCTGGTCATATTTCCGCCCATAGCAGCTACACCTTCTACCTCTGTGGCTGCAAGAGCTGCAATCATTGCTACTACATCATCTGCTATCTTAACTGTTCCAAACTTTGCATCTTCCTGTATTACATATGCATTTCGAGCCAAATCCTGTTCCATATCAATAACCACGCCTTTCTCTTATTTGGATTTAGTATATCAAAATTTCTTATTTTTGCCTAGTCCCATTCCCATTATAGCCAGAAGCTCATACTATACTGTTTTTCATTAGTAGTATAGGATACAACACTATCAGGACTGTTCAGATATCTGAATATCCCCTGGTTAATGATCAGTGTATCCTGAAATTGCCGGTATACCTCCCGATCAGCACATTTCAATGTCACATAAGTGCTTCCCCTCTCATATCCTTCTCTGAAAATTCGCGCAAGCTGTTCCTCATCCCAACAGGTAAAATAAGCTCCCTCTCGCACATAATAATTGTCTGCCATTGCTGTGCATTCCGGCATCTCTACCACATTCTCCATAGTATGCGTAATTTCCAGCTGATCGGAAGTCACACAGAGATAATCATAATTGATGGTGGGGATTTTTTCATCCGGATAACTGGGTGTTCCCTCTACTGCCTGATAAGAGGCGTCTCCCCACGTAGTATCCACATAGTAATATTCGCCATCCACTCTGACCAGATTCCATGCATGGCTTTCGCCGTCTGACACCCGTCCAATCACAAGCGTTGCAAAGATCCCTGCCCTTTCTAATAAGTACTGTGTAGCCTTGGCATATCCTTGGCAAACGGATTTTCCCTCAATAAATGCGGAACAGATATTCTGCCTATCCTCCACGGAAGCATCGTATTCTGTATGATGAATCACATATTCATAGATATATTTTACTTTTGTATACTCATCCGCATTCTCCGGCATGCCCGCCAGACATTGGTTTACATAATTATCAATTAATTGCTGCTTTTCTTCTACTTCTTCCCGGCTGAAACGATAGGCACCCGTAAATGTTATTTTACGAAGAGTCTTTCCCAGCATATACTCTGTATACTTATAACCATCCACATAGAAGATCTCCGGATGATCATTGAGAACGCACTGAAAGACACGAGAGATCTCTGTCTTGTCACAGCTTGACAGAGGCACGTCCTGCTGAAAAGAAAGAAGTGCATCGACAATTTCCGTATACAATACTTTCTCATCCTCTGACAACATCTGATAAGCATAACAATCCTGCAAATCTGCTTCAGATATAGTCTTATCCTTCTTAAGAACCTGCTCAGGCATGTCACATTCTTCCTGTTCTGCCCCTATGTCCGTCTGCTGCACCTGACCGGTTTCCTCATGCGGCAACGTATGCCAGGCATAAACCAGACACCCTGTCAGCAATATCATTTCCATGAATAATAAGCCTGTTCTTTTCATAAGCACTACCTTTATCACCGCAGATGAGCACCATGACTCCCTAATTTCTTCCGAATTCCGATAAGATCAATCCCTCATTCCTGTCAACAGTCATACCGATACTCCACTGATTCACAAACAGCAGTAAAGGATTTCCTTTCAGATCTTTAATCTTCTTCATGTCAGAAGTACCTGTCAGCTTGTCCAAATCAATATCCTTATTTTCAATCCAGCGAATGTGCTCATAAGGAAGATTCTCCAACCGAATTTCTACATTATATTCATTCTCAAGACGATACTTCAGCACATCAAACTGCAGTACTCCTACTACCCCTACGATAATCTCTTCCATACCGGTATTGAATTCCTGAAATATCTGAATGGCTCCCTCTTGTGCAATCTGCGTGATTCCTTTCACAAATTGTTTTCGTTTCATCGTATCAATCTGTCTGACCCTGGCAAAATGCTCCGGAGCAAAAGTAGGTATACCCTCATATTGAAATTGCTCCTTAGGCATACAGATTGTATCCCCAATGGAGAAAATACCCGGATCGAATACTCCGATGATATCTCCCGCATATGCTTCACTTAATATCTTGCGCTCATCTGCCATGATCTGCTGCGGCTGCGACAATCTCATAACCTTACCGCCCTGCACATGCTTCACTTCAGAAGCAGCATCATACCTTCCTGAACAAATACGCATAAAAGCAACTCTGTCACGATGCGCCTTATTCATATTTGCCTGAATCTTAAAGACAAAAGCCGAAAAATCATGTTCCACCGGATCGATCAGACCAATATCCGATTTTCTCGGAAGCGGTGTCGTAGTCATTTTCAGGAAGTGTTGTAAGAATATCTCTACACCAAAATTCGTAAGAGCCGAGCCAAAAAATACAGGAGTTAACTCTCCGGCTTGAATTTGTTCCAGATCATATTCTGCACTGGCTCCGTCTAACAACTCTATCTCATCATACAATTGAGCCTTATTATTTTCTCCGATATACTCTGTCAATGTATCTTCATCCGCAATCGGAATACGGGTAGCATTTCCCTCTTTTGTGCCCTTCTCCGTATCCGAATAAGTGATCACACACTCACTGGCCCGTTCATAAACTCCTTTAAAATTCTTCCCGGAACCAATCGGCCAGTTAATGGGACAAGTGGCGATTCCCAGCTCTTTCTCAATCTCGTCGAGTAACTCAAAGGTATCATTAGCATCCCTGTCCATCTTGTTAATAAAGGTAAAAATCGGTATGTGACGCATAACACAAACCTTAAAAAGCTTACGAGTCTGAGTTTCCACTCCCTTGGACGCATCAATAACCATGACCGCAGAATCAGCAGCCATCAATGTTCTGTATGTGTCCTCCGAAAAATCCTGATGTCCCGGTGTATCCAGAATATTAATACAGAATCCGTCATATTCAAACTGTAACACGGAGGAAGTAACCGAGATACCTCTTTCCTTTTCAATCTCCATCCAGTCCGAAACGGCATGTCTTGCTGTAGCCTTCCCCTTTACACTGCCCGCCAGATTAATGGCACCTCCATATAACAGAAACTTCTCTGTCAGGGTTGTCTTACCTGCATCCGGATGGGAAATAATTGCAAAGGTCCTTCTTTTGTTAATTTCAGCCGCATAATTGCTCACGTCTTTATCCTCCAACTATCATGTTCTTCTCGTATTCATACCTCAGCCTGCTATAACATGGAATTGCCCATAAACTGCGGTGTAATTCCGAAATAATCAAGCACAGTAGCACCAATATCCGCAAATGTTTCACGGGTACCCAGATTCGCCGGCGCAACATTCTTACCATACATCAGGAACGGAGTATGTTCTCTGGAATGATCCGTGGATACCGTATACCCCGGATCACAACCATGGTCCGCCGTAATCATCAGGATATCATCATCTCTGAGCTTCTGCATAAGTTCTGGCAGACTATGATCAAAATAAGTGAGTGCTCTCGCATATCCTTCAATATCATTGCGATGTCCGTAAAGCATATCATAATCCACAAGGTTAATAAAGCACAGCCCTTCAAAATCCCGGTCAAGATATTCCAGCGTTCTCGCGATTCCTTCCTCATTTCCCTTTGTGTATACAAAATCCGTGATTCCTTTTCCTGCAAAGATATCCTTGATCTTGCCTACGGAAATCACATCTTTACCTGCTGCCTTCAACTGATCCAGCATTGTCACTGCCGGCGGCTCCAATGAAAAATCATGGCGCTTCGGTGTTCTCGTGTAATGGCCGCTCGTGCCGACAAAAGGTCTGGCAATCACTCTTCCCACTCCATGTTCACCCTGTAAAATCTCTCTTGCCATCTGACAATACTCATACAAGGTTTCCACAGGCACAACCTCTTCATGGGCTGCAATCTGGAACACACTGTCTGCTGATGTATATACGATCAGATTTCCTGTTCTTACATGCTCATCTCCATACTTCTGAATCACTTCCGTACCGGAATAAGGCTTATTACACAGCACACCTCTGCCGGTTGCGCTGCTGAATGCCTCCAGGATCTCCTGTGGGAAACCATTTGGATAAGTGGGCAGAGGCTTCTTTGAAATAATACCTGCAATCTCCCAGTGTCCGATTGTTGTATCTTTTCCTTTGGATGCCTCCTTCATACGGGCTATCCTTGCCGTTGGCTGCTCCACTCCCTCCCTACAGGTCACTCCGTCAATATTAAATAAACCGAGTTCTTTCATATTGGGCATATCAAACTCGGAACTGGAGGCCACAGACTGCAATGTATTGGTACCCTTATCTCCATACGCTTCTGCGTCCTCCATCTCTCCGATCCCAAAACTGTCTAATACAATCAAAAAAACTCTTTTCATCCTTTGCCTCCGCTATTATAACCTTACTGTAGTATAATGTAACCATAAAATGCCACACGGATATATATTATCATAAAATTCCTGTTAATGCACCTAATTTGCATCGACTGTACTGATAATAATACTGTCGGCACCCACACCGGTCTTTCGGATTACGATATCCTCTATCTGTGCGCGCTGTGCCTCTGTCAGCTCTGCAGTATTAACCACCACATCTACACTGTCTCCATCAATACTGACAATGGCATCATCAAACCCTTTGGCTTCCAGTAAAATCTCTGCAGCAGTTTCCTTTTCAGCAATATCCGTCATTGAAATCATACTGTTAACGGCTTCCTGCTTCTGTGTTTCGCTGATGTTAGCGTTATTAATGATCTCCAGGAGTGTTTCTTTATTCTGAGCTCTTGTCTGTTCCTTCTCCAGCTTAGCACCGGATAACTCAGATGTCGTACCCGCTGAAGTAAAGACTGCCTCACCCGGAATCTCAGTCATTTGTTCTTCTGCCAGTGCCTCCTCCAATTCCTCATCTACACTTCCGCTGTCTACCATCGTAACATCACTGTCAAGGCTCTCAATGTCTCCTGCTGCCTGCTCTATATCTTCATCAGACAGATCATCTATTACTGCATAATCAAGATTCCCCATATCATCTGTTGCAATTTCTCCGTTTACGGACATAATCTCTTCATCGGTTACTTTTGTGCCTGCAAAGTTCAGATATCCCGCTACTGCAATCATAATGGCAAGCGCAGTAATCATCATCTGATTCTTCTTAATCATATTTTTCAATTCTTTCTCCCCTTCACTGATTATTATTTTTCATCTTAACTACTGTTATTTTATTCATGTCTATATCAAATAATACCTGAATTACTTCAATTATATTCTGTTGAACTGATAATTGATCAGCCCCCTGGGCGATCACTACCACACCTTCTACCATAGGCGGTAGTGTCTTGATTACATAGGGAACACTATACCCATTCTCATCCGTTGTATAAATTGTGGTTTTTTCAATCCGGCTCTCTCCTGTCGTACGATTTCCTCCGGCCGCATCATTTTCTACCATATCGGATAATTGCTCGGGTCCATCCTTCTCCACAACCTTCTGCTCCGATTCCCTGAGGGTTATCATTACCTTAACCTTACCTGCACCTTCCACACAACATAATGCATTCTCCAATTTGTCTTCCCAATACCTGACATAATCTGAGCCTGTTCCATTCTCTGTCACCCTCTCATCATCTGCCTGTTGGTAATTACTCTCTTCGATTCCTATCGTATCATCTATTATGTTCGATAAATCGGACTTTGATTCCGGAGCTTTTACAGGCCACACGATTATGCATAGAAGAATCCCGGCTAAAATGAAAATCAGACATTGATCCTTCCCCGGCTTTTTGCCTTTTGTAAATTTCTCCAGAATTTTCTTACCATCCTCCACGGCATATTACCTCCACTCTGTCTTCCTCAATTCCTAATGCATCTGCACAAAGTGCTGTATAGGCATTCCCTTCGCTTTTCTGCTCTTGTTGTCCGATATCCGTTGTAATGCCAATTTCCTCTATTTTGACAGCCGAGACAACAGCCTCCCCGCTTCCTTCCTCCGATAATTGTTCTTTTCTCTCCATCACAACGCATATGTTCTCTACAGACCACCCATAACTGTCACTGCACGTATCCTGAATTTCCTGCAAACAAATCTGCACTTCCGCTACCCGGTATGGTTCCTTCTCAAGCAGCAAATTTAACCGGGTTTTGGCTTGTTCCTCTATCTGCTGCAGCGTAGTGTTCCATGCCCCCGGTTTCTCCGATTGATTCTGGAATCGGTACGTTTCGCTCTGCTCTTCAAGCTGTTGTATTACCTGATTCATCCCGGATTCCCACTCTGACTCGAAATCAACTGTAATCCCCGCAAATGGGTGAACAAACAGCAACAGTACCATAACGCCCGCTATTAATTTAATATATTTCTCATACCGCTTTCCGGGGGCAAAATGCATCACAGCCTGTGCTGCTATCATAAAAACGCCGACATTTCTAATACTCTCCACGATTGTTTCCAATACCTCTACATCCCCTTACTTGTTGTATAAGTAATGATTGCAATCTGTATGACAAACATCCCCACAGAAGACAATGCCATTTTCAAAAGCATCAGATTACCATCTCCCACTCTGTCTGCACAGTTTGTCATCCTCTTGTCACTGACAATACCGATTAATGCAGCTCCTAATTTGGTAACACATGATATAAGTAAAATCTTACATATGGGAATACAGCAGATCATAATAAGAACAAGTGTTATGTAAATACCAATGCTACTCTTGATCAGTACTGCCGATCCCATTACCATTTCAAACATGCCTTCTGTCAATCCCCCTATTCCCGGTATCACCGATACTGCTTTCTTCATTGCCGAGGCCTGCATAGAATCCAGAACAGGTGATATCATTGACTGCAGGAGACTAAAGCCTGTCACAATCCCGATTGTGACTTTCAGACTGATTCCAATCGCCTTTTCCAGCAATTCCAATAACATGGTAAGTTTTTCTTCCATCCATACTCCATTAATGACAGTCAAAAGGACGTAGCTGTATACTACCGGCAGCAAGACTGATAAATATCCCCATTCCACAAGATATACAATCATCAATAATATCTGATAATATACCGATGCCGAAGCAACTCCGGAAGCGCTTCCAACTGCCACCATATAAGTCGGTATATAAAGTTTCATAAACACCGTAATATTACTCAGAATGTCCCTCACAATTTCAGCCACAGAAATAAAAGATTTTAAGAGCACTGCAATGAAAAGCAGATATACAATGTAAAATGCAAGTTCAGACACCTGATGATCCTGAAAGAGATCCGCAAAATTTGTAAACAAAGCAGCTATGATTCCTAAGATAAGAATGGTGATAAACAGAGCTTTGATCTCACCCGTCTGCGCTCCTAATGCCCCGGTAATTCCCTGGCCTATCTCCTTGCATGCTTCCCACAATTTCCCCTGCATAATAAGATTCAGAACTGTCTTACCGTCAAAGATAAATT
>JALETS010000272.1 GCA_022781395.1 Lachnospiraceae bacterium
GCTTACAAATCCCTCTTGAAATCTAACAGTTTTGTAAGAAATTCATTCTGTCTCCAGCTTTGTCCGGGCAAGATCAATGGAAATAACCGTTCCTTCATCAACTATTGACTCTGCTTTTATCGTGTGCCCTAAATTGGTACAAACCAGTTTACAAAGATATAAACCAATACCGCTTGCCTTTTTATCAGAGCGGCCGTTGTATCCGGTAAAACCGTTTTCAAAGATACGGGGCAGATCCTCTGCTGCGATGCCAATTCCGGTATCACGGATGCACAGTCTTTTATACGGTTCAAGTGTAATGGAAATGCTTCCAGCCGGTGTGTATTTCAAAGCATTGGACAACACTTGCTCTATCACGAAGGAAAGCCACTTTTCGTCTGTAAGAACGGTAGTGTTCAACGGCTCGTATACCAGGCTCAACTTGCGGACGATGAACTCGCCTGCAAACTTTTTGACTGTCTGCCTTATAATAGAATCCAAGTCATATTCTTTGATTACATAGTCGCTGCTTTTGGAATTAAGTCGGAGGAAGGTCAGCACCATTTCCACATACTGCTCAATACGGAACAAATCTGCAGAGAGCTTTCGGGACAGTGCCGTATCCTCGTTTTGCAGATGAAGCCGCATGGATGCAATCGGCGTCTTTATCTGATGAACCCATACCGTATAGTAATCTGTCATATCCGTGTATCGGCGATTGATATCGGTGCAATAGCTGTTATGTTCCTCACTGATCAGGCGAATGATTTGCTGATAATCTGCATCCTCAATGTTTTCTATCTGCGGAAAATTTCCGGTTATCGTATCGGTAAGGCTGCGGATGCTCTCCAGAATCTCATGCCTGCGTTTTATGCGTCGGAAATCGAATGCCAGAAAAATAATACCAACAATCACACAAAGTGCCATGGGATAAAGCACAGCCCCGACAGGCAAGTGGTATAGCAGGAAACTCATAAGGAATATGATGCAGAATATTGCACCCGCTGCGAACCCGCGCCGGTATTGTTTGATGTATTGTAAAAATAATCTCATAGACGGCACCTCAATTCTCAATGAGATAGCCGACCCCAAATCTGGTTGTGATGAAATCTTCCAGACCTGCGGCATCCAGACGCTTTCGCAAACGGTTTACATTAACAGACAAAGTATTTTCATCCACGAAACTGTCGCTTTCCCAAAGCTGCTCCATCAGTTTCTCCCGGCTGACAACCTTGCCTTTATTTTCCATAAGAATCAGCAAAATACGAAACTCGTTCTTGGAAAGGGAAATCTTTTCATCACAATAGGTCAGGGTGTTATCTCCGGTATTAAGAAGTGCTCCCCGGTGCTCTAACACCGGAACTGCGGCGGCAAAGTCATAAGTCCTGCGCAGCATCGCCTGTAGCTTTGCCATAAGCACACTCTGATCGAAAGGCTTTGCGATAAAGTCATCGGCTCCCATATTCATCGCCATAACCATATTCATGTTATCTGATGCGGAGGAAATGAAGATGATAGGCACTTTTGACACCTTGCGGATCTCACTGCACCAATAATATCCATTAAAAAAGGGCAGGGCGATATCAAGCAGAATGAGGTGGGGATCAAACGCCGCAAACTCGCTCATAACATTGCGGAAGTTTTCAATGCAATGTACCTGCAAATCCCACATCTCGGCTTTTGTTTTGATTGCATCAGCGATGCCTCTGTCGTCTTCTACTATCAGTAATCGATACATTTATTCACCTTCGTTTCTAAGTTTTTTGCCGGGGATACCATATGGCTAATTTTACATCAAATTTTTCTTAAATGAAACGGGATATTTTATTTTTTTAAATAAATAACGGTGGATTTTTGTGGAAATAATAACTTGCATATGCTATGATATTATTATATAATTCAAAATTTTTGACGGTAAACCTTTCTATGAAGGAAGATCGAAACAAGCAAAGATACTACAAATAAGGAGAGCACAGTTATGGCACAAATGTCATCGGGAACCTATGTCATAGATTCAGAATATAATATTGTGAATTTTAATGAGACTGCAGCCGCTCTTTATCCGGTGCTTCGTAAAGGGGAAAAATGTTATAAGGTTCTCATGAACAGAGATTGTCCATGTGATGTCTGTCCTGTGTTTAATGGGATAAAAGGACCGAGAACTTATCTTGATCCTATACGGCATCTATATGAAACGGTCGATGCGGTTGAAGTTCCTTTGGAAGACGGAACAACAGGACATGCACTTGTATTCAGCACTGTGGGAGAAAGGGAACAGTTGGCGAAGCAACTGCCAACCGATGAAAAAGGGTTACGACTATTGGGCGTTATCAATGCTCTTTCAAAGGATATCAGTGGACTGTATGAGGTGAACAGAGAAAGCAGAGCGGTGACCGTTTATCGTGCTGAGGGAAAATTAATTGGTGCAATAGAAGAAAATCAAAAAGTTCTGATTTACGAGGAGGCAATGGAAGACTATATTTCTCATAGTGTTCATCCGGATGATCAGGGGGAAATGAGAAAAATCACAGAGTTTGATTCCTTATGCGAAACTCTGTCAAATGAGGATAGTGTTATTTATCATTATAGAGTTTTGATGGATGGGGAAGTTCATTATTTCTATATGAAATGCGTCAAAAACGGAGTGGGACAATCGTTTTCCAGCGTTATTTTTGCATTTGCTAACGAAGACCTTTCTGTCAATAGGAGTAAAATCAAAGAGATTCTGACTTACGGAAACACTCAGCGACGCCGAAAAATCCTGATTGCAGATGATAATGAAATGAACCGTGAGATTCTGAAGGAACTGTTTCAGGATGACTATGACATTGAGGAAGCGGCAGATGGAAATGAAGCGTATGCAATTCTGAAAAGTAAATATAGGGAGCTGGCTGTCGTTTTTCTTGATTTGGTTATGCCCAACTGCGATGGTTTCCGGTTTTTAGAAAAAATCAAAGGTCACCCAATGCTCTCTGCTGTGCCGGTCATTGTTTTGACGGGCAGCTTTGATAGAATGCAGGAAGAACGGTGTCTGGAACTGGGCGCTGTCGATTTCCTTACGAAGCCTTATAACCCTGCTGTTATAAAAGCCAGATTGCGTAATGTCATTAGAATGAAAGAAATGGCGGTATTTTTAGATGCCATCGAGATTGATGAACTGACAGGTCTTTATACGAAACAGGCCTTCATTCATCATGCACAAGTATTATTGGATGCAAATCCGAATGATTCATATGATGTTGTTATTTCAGAAATTGAAAACTGTAAGTTGGTTAATAGCATTTATGGCGAAGAAAAGGGGGATGAGCTGATAAAGCATGTGGCTGATTTAACATCAAAATACAGCCAAAATGGAATCAGCGGCCGCTATGGAGGTGACCAGATGATTAGTATTCATAAGTCACCTTCAAAAGAGATGACGATAACGTCAGAGAACATGTTTCAGGAGTTTATAAAGAGCAGCCCCATCCCAAATGTTGTTATGAAGTTTGGCGTATATGAGCACGTGGATAGAAGCATAACAGTTTCACATATGTGTGACCGGGCATTGCTCGCACTCAAAAGTATTAAACATAATTATAGCAGGACAATTGCGAAATATAATGGACCTGTCAGTCAGCACCGGCTGCGCGCACAGACTTATGAGGCGAGATTTCAGGCAGCTCTTCAGAATAAAGAATTTATTGTATGGTATCAGCCGAAATACAATCCTTATACGGAAAAAGTGATAGGCGCAGAGGCGCTGGTTCGTTGGGAAGCGCCGGATGGAATGATTTCTCCGGGAGAGTTTATGGAGGTATTTGAGTCGGACGGTCTGATTGGAAAGCTGGACGAATATGTATTTCGTTCCGTATGTAATCATCAAAAGAAATGGAAAGAGCTGGGATATGAATTGATTCCTATTTCAGTAAACCTTTCAAGATATAGTTTATATGCATCCGATATTGTGGCGCGTTATAAGAGTATTGTGGATGAATGTGGTATCGACCCGAAAGTTGTGCCTATTGAAATAACAGAGAGCGCTGCCATTGCAAGTTTAAGAATAAAACCTATTGCAGATGC
>JALETS010000275.1 GCA_022781395.1 Lachnospiraceae bacterium
ACAGTTACAACTTATCGTGCGGAAGATGAGGACGGACAATCAATCGCAGAGCATTTTATCCGACACAATTCCTGTTGGTCGAAAGGAATTTGCAGTTATGCGGAAGAATTAGTTTCGGAACAAAGTCGTAGCGAATTTCTGGAGAAATTATCCATTGAACGTATACGGGAAGGAGGAAGAGATTATTCCTTTACATATGAGAAATTAGTAAATAATGGCATCATGTATCTGCAGGCGAGAGTTGCATTTGTACGGGAGAAAGACGGAGGATTTGTTACCGTAATCGGGACCAGAAATGTGGATGACCTGATTAAGAAGGAAAGACAGCAGGAAATGGCATTGCAGGCAGCATATGATGCAGCGGAAGCTGCTAATAAGGCAAAGACAAATTTCTTATCCAATATGTCTCATGATATCCGTACACCTATGAACGGCATTATTGGTATGACTGCGATAGCGGCTGCACATATTGATGACCGGGAAAGGGTTCTGGACAGCCTTCAGAAGATTACCAAGGCAAGTAAGCATTTACTCAATCTGATCAATGAAGTTCTGGATATGAGTAAGATTGAATCGGGAACGGTTCAGCTGATTGAGGAAGAATTCAATCTGTCTGATTTGGTTGATAATCTGATTACAATGACAAGTTCCCAAATCGAAGAACATCATCATGAATTATCTGTTAATATATCCGGTGTGATACATGAAGCTGTTATAGGCGACAGTCTTCGAATACAGAAGGTATTTACCAATCTCATGGGCAATGCGGTGAAGTTTACGCCGGATGGCGGTACAATTAAATTGTCTATTTATGAGAGACCATGTTATCAGGCTCAGGTCGGATGCTATGAATTTGTTTTTGAGGACAGTGGCATTGGCATGAGTGAGGAATATATGGAACAGATTTTTGAGCCCTTTTCAAGAGCCGATGACGGACGAGTTGATAAGATTCAGGGCACGGGACTTGGAATGTCCATCAGTCGCAATATTGTGCGTATGATGGGTGGTGATATTTCTGTTGAAAGCAAACAGGGTGTTGGCTCAAGATTTGTGGTTACCATTTATCTGAAAATTCAGGATTGTGCAGAGGATATGTATGATAAGTTCGAGGATCTGGATGTTCTGGTGGCAGATGATGATGCAATGAGTCTGGAGTCCTGTTGCAGTATTCTGAATGATTTGGGAATGAAAGCCGAAGGGGCGTCAACAGGTCGAGAGGCAGTTGAACAGATTCTTTTGCGACATGAGCAGAAGAGAGATTATTTTGCCTGCATTATTGACTGGAAGATGCCGGATATGGATGGAATAGAGACAACAAGGACTATACGCAGGGCTGTGGGAGATGATGTGCCTATTATTATTGTCTCTGCTTATGACTGGTCAGATATTGAGCAGGAGGCAAGGGCAGCGGGGGCCAATGCTTTTATCAGCAAACCGTTATTTCGTTCCAGATTGGTTAAAACTTTTAATGCGCTTGTGGGAGAGGAAGAGGAGAAGGAATTCCAAGAGCCTTTTGAGGAATTGCAAAATCTGAATTTCTCCGGATGCCGGGTGCTTTTGGCAGAAGATAATGAGTTGAATGCAGAAATTGCAACAGAAGTCTTACAAATGACGGGTCTTAAGGTGGAATATGCTGCTGATGGTACAGATGCTGTGGACAAAATACGTGGATGTGAAGATGGTTATTATGATATGATTTTTATGGATATCCAGATGCCAAAAATGAATGGATATGATGCAACAAGAGCCATTCGTGCCATGGATCGAACTTACTGCAGGCAAATTCCGATTATTGCCATGTCGGCAAATGCATTTGCGGAGGATGTACAGGCGGCTAAAACAGTTGGAATGAATGAGCATATTGCAAAGCCGCTTGATTTGAAGACACTTGCCAGAACACTTAATAAGTGGTTGTGATGACTCCGGAAGTTTTTAGCGAGAGGCTGAAATAAAACAGTCTCTCGTTTTGTTTGTGAAATATTGAATGAGAATTTCGAAGATTAGAATTTTTTAAAGTTTCGAAAGCGGTGAGTAAATGAAGACAATTATTCGAGAAAGATATTTAGAAAGAATAAAGGCATTAAAAGATACTCCTGATATAAAAATTATTATCGTGAATAGAGATTTGGTACAAAAGTATAATTTGCCGGATACACAGGTGCTTCGTCAATTGAGTGAGTTCTTGATGGATAGTATTAGTAATTTGACATCACCGAACAGAGTGAGTGATATTTTGAAGGCAAATAAAGTGCCAACAAATCATGTTACGATAGGAAAGTATATCAAATATCTATGCACAGCATTTGTATTCTATGATATCAAGAGATATGACATAAGAGGTAAGAAGTATTTAGAAACCTCGGATAAGTTCTATATGTGCGATATAGGAATGCACTATGCCATATTAGGTAGCCGAAATATGGATTATGGGCGTGTATATGAAAATATTGTTTGTGTGGAACTTTTGCGTAGGGGTTATGAGGTTTATGTGGGAAAACTCTATCAAAAGGAAATAGATTTTGTTGCTCAGCGTGGCAGTGAGAAAATGTATATTCAAGTTAGCGACAACATTTCTAATCAGGAAACTTTTGAAAGAGAGTATTCACCATTGTTACAGATTAAGGATGCTTTTCCTAAGATGATTATTGCCAGAACGAAACATCCGAAGTACACATATGAAGGAATTGAAGTATATGATATTGCGGAGTGGCTATTGAATACAGGTTAAGAGTTTTAACCTTGTATGTTTTGGGTTGAAGAGTGGTTCTGAACAGTTTCGAAGTTTTTATAAAGCTATTGATATTTATAGTGTGTATGCATATAATAAAGATAAGAACAGAGATGTTCTTCTTCATCAATGATGAGTCCTGTGACGGTTCTGACAGGACGGTAAAATAAAAACTGACCGAGCGATGAGTCCTGTGACGGTTCTGACAGGACGGTAAAATAAAAACTGACCGAATGATGAAGTTTTTAACGAGAGGCTGAGAAGTCTCTCGTTACTTTTTACTTAAGGAGTAGTGTGGATGATTTTACCTGAAAATGATTATCAAATCTTAAAACTGACTGATGTATTCTATCAAGCGTATCCCAACCCACCATATAAAGAAATATTGAAGAAAAATCAGAGAGCTTATAATTGTTTGCTTTTTCAGTCACATTATGATTATTTTATCTGTATACCTTACAGAAGTGAAATTAGCCATAGGTATGCTTTTCACTTTTCTAATACTGTAAGATCAAGAGCACATAAATCAGGATTGGATTATAGCAAGATAGTCATCATTGACAAGACAGAATACATTGATTCTGTAAACGCAATCATTGATAAGGATGAATTTAATGAGACAATGGTTAATTTGGAGCGAATAAAGAAAGAAGCATTAGAGTTTGTTGAAGATTATACTTTACATATGAATGGAATAAAGAAATTACATAAGCGTGAGTTTGATAGAAGATATACATTCTCACCATTGCAGTATTTTCATAATGAACTGGGAATAGTGCCGCCTAAAATGACAAAAAATATATGAATTAAACGCTAACTCTTGTTGTGTTTGTAAGA
>JALETS010000278.1 GCA_022781395.1 Lachnospiraceae bacterium
TGCATCAGCTTTTTATCCAACTCACAAGGCAGCTTCGTAACTACCCTGCCGAAGCGGATATCAATGCCGGTCTCTATAAACAGTTTCAAAAAGCCCGCATTGAGATTCTGACTCATATAGAAAAGGACTGGACCGCAGACAATATGGCAGCACTGACCAATCTGGCCACCAGCCAGTTCTATCACTACTATAAAGTGTTTTTTAACCGTTCCCCCAAGTCAGAACTGTTAGATGCCAGGATTGAGCGTGCCAAGTATCTTCTTCGCATAGAAGCACTTCCGGTAGGGCAGGCGGCCTTACAGTCAGGCTTTGATAATCTGTCACATTTCAGCAGGTATTTTAAAAAAGAATGTGGCATGACTCCATCGGAGTATGCCACATTATCAGATCAAAAATTATCAGATCAATAGAATTACAGGAAGATATACTTGCAGACAAAAAGCACAGCCAGTATATACATCAGCGGTGTAATCTTCTTAGCCTTACCGCATACCAGATTAATGACAACATAGGAGATGACGCCAACTGCAATTCCTTCGGATATGCTATACATAAGCGGCATTGCCAGCAGGCACAGATAAGCCGGAACCGATTCTGTCAGATCTTCAAAATCAATCTTAACAACAGCCTTGATCATCAGGAATCCAACAAACAACAACGCAGGTGCTGTAGCGAATCCGGGAATGGTCGTGAATACGGGGGCCAGGAAAATGGACAATAAGAACAGGAGACCTGTCACTACGGAAGCAAGACCTGTCCTACCACCCTCAGATACTCCGGCAGAGCTCTCTACGAAAGTTGTTGTGGTAGAAGTACCAAGCACCGCACCTGCACTGGTTGCAATCGCATCTGCAAGAAGCGCCTGCTTAATACGGGGCAGTCTTCCATCCTTATCGAGCATATTCGCCTCATTGGCACAGCCGATCAGGGTTCCCAATGTATCAAAAAGATCTACAAATAAGAATGAGAAAATAATAACAACAAAGTCTAATATCCTGATTGCACTAAAATCCGCCTTAAAGCACTGTCCAAAAGTCAGCCCGACAGCACCCAGACTGAAATTGCTCCAGGAAGGAATCAGGGAATAATACCCTGCATCCGGGGTAACAGTATACAAGCCGGTTAACTGGCAGATAATTCCAAGAATCCAGGTGGCTAAAATACCAATCAGTATAGAACCCTTCACATGATTAATATATAAAATGGCAATAATGAAAGTACCGATGATTGCCAATAACGCACTGATACCCGCTGTACGGAAATCTGCCGTAAAATCAACAACGGTTACTAAAGTTGCATCGGAATTCACTACGATCCCGGCATTCTGAAAACCGATAAAAGCAATGAACAGACCGATACCAACCGATACACCTCTCTTAAGCTGCAATGGAATGGCATTAAAAATTGCTTCACGCACATTCGTTACAGACAAAATGATGAAGATTAAACCTTCCGCAAACACCGCAAGAAGCGCTATCTGCCAGGAATATCCCATGGAACCGCATACCGTATAAGCAAAATAAGCATTCAGTCCAAGACCCGGTGCCAATGCAAAGGGATAATTCGCCAAAAGTGCCATAGCCAGAGTTCCAATAAACGCAGCCAATGCTGTTGCCATCAGAATCGCCTGGCTGTCCATACCGGCAGCAGACAAAATAGAGGGATTCACTGCCAGAATATAGGCCATCGTCATGAAAGTAGTAACACCCGCAACCACTTCTGTTTTAATGTCTGTATTATTTTCTTTGAGTTTAAATAATTTCTCAATCATCACTTTTCTCCTTCTCTCACAATCAGAAACGACAGTCTATTTTCCCTCATAGACAATCACACTGTCCACGTCATAGTTCTTTAAACGTTCACGTCCCTTAAGACCTGCTAACTCCATCAGGAAAATGACTTTAACCACTTCACCGCCCAGTTCTTCAATCATTCGGATTCCGGCCTCGACCGTTCCTCCCGTTGCAATCAGATCATCCACAACAACCACCTTCTGTCCGGGCTTAATGGAATCGCGGTGCATTTCTATCACTGCGCTGCCATACTCCAGATCGTATTCCTTGGATATTGTATCTAAGGGCAGCTTGCCTTTCTTCCGAATCGGCACAAATGGCTTATGCAATGCGTAGGCAATCGGCACCCCGAAAATAAAGCCTCTGGATTCCAGTCCCACTACCACATCGAAATCAACATCCTTAAGCAGTTCCTTCATTGAATCGATAGCAAGCGTCAGCCCATCTGCATCCTGCAATACACTGGTCACATCCCGGAATATGATGCCCTTTTCCGGAAAATCCGGGATACTACGCACGTATTCTTCAATTTTCTTCATGTGTACTTCCTCCATTTACTTCATAAATAATGAGCTTGCGTTTATTATATCATATATTCTTTCCAAAAAAACAGGGAACACATTAAAAATATCGAAATGCTGTATTTACAAACCATCATTTGTGATAGTATTCTATACATATCGCGACAATCGGTTAGAAAGGTATGATATCTCTATGAGTAAAGCAGTTCCGTCTGCAAAAGACAGATTTTATCCACAAATTATGAGGCTGGTAATCCCTATCATTATACAGAATCTTTTAAGTGCTTCGGTAAATTCCGCTGACGTAGTCATGTTAAACTATGTAGGACAGTCTTCCATTTCGGCTGTGTCCCTGGCTGCAAACTATGCCGGAGTTCTTTTCATGGTTTACTATGGGCTTGGAACAGGTGCATCCATGCTGAGTGCACAATACTGGGGTAAAAAGGATCTGCAGGCTATCCGCCTGGTGGAAGGAATCGCTCTCAGATTTTCCATTGTAATATCATTATGTTTTTCTGCCTTTGCTCTTTTTGCACCCGAACTGATGATGAAGCTCTTTACCAACGATGCTGAGCTGATCGCCATCGGTGCCGGATATCTGCGTGTTATGTCACTGACCTACTTCTGCTGGGGAATCATCGAAATCTATCTCGCCGTTTTAAGAAGTATCGGCAGAGTTACTGTGTCAATGGTACTGAATGTACTGGCTTTTTCACTGAATATTTTACTGAATGCCGTGTTTATCTTCGGATTGTTCGGTGCTCCGAAGCTGGGCGCCACCGGTGTCGCCATAGCAACTGCTACCTCCCGTGTAGTAGAGCTGATCGGCTGTATCCTGGTATCACTATTCAGCAAGGATTTAAAATTAAAGCTTTCCTATATGTTTATCCGTAACAAAACACTGTTCAAGGATTTTCTCAAGCTTTCCCTGCCGGCTCTGGGCAATGATGTGTCCTGGAGTGTGGCCTTCTCGATGTACTCAGTTATTCTGGGGCATCTGGGTACGGATGCGGTGGCTGCCAATTCTCTCGTAACTGTAGTGCGGAACTTCGGTACCGTACTATGCTTCGGAACAGCAAGTGCCGGCGGAATCCTGCTTGGAAATGTTATGGGTGAAAACGATATGGAACGCGCCAAAGTGTACGCCTCCAAGATCCTGAAGCTTACAATCATAACCGGTGCCATCGGCGGTGTTCTGATATTGGCTGTAACTCCTTTTGTGCTACACTTTGCCGACCTGAGTGATACTGCCATGCACTATCTGAAATATATGCTTTTCATCAACAGTTATTATGTAATGGGAGCCGCCGTCAATAC
>JALETS010000010.1 GCA_022781395.1 Lachnospiraceae bacterium
CCATCCTCTGCCGTTGTAAGCACCCTTCCCCTGTTGCGCAGATTCGGATACTCCTTAAGCATGTCGGCATCCCATTCCAGATTAATCTTCACAATCTTCTCTACAATCTCTTCTTTGTCTGTGACATCAGGAAGATGCTCCTTAATCCCTTCATATTCCTCCGGAAAAGTAGTCTCCATCATCCTTCCGTACTTCTCAAACAGAAGATTCCTTCCCTCTTTATAAGCATTCTCACAGTCCTCCATATAACTGTGAAGCACCTCATCAGAATAAACCATCCACTGACTCATCCGCATCTTGAAAAAAGTATCGGGATCATCCTGACAGGAAGCCCTGCCCCCGGTATTATAGACATGTTGGAACATATCCCACTCAGTCTGTGCAATATCAAATATCAACTGCTCCCGCTCACTAATCTCTGCCATCATTATTTCCTTCTTCCGTCTCTATTTCTTCTGTCTCTTTTTCCATTTCCAAAAGTTCCTGCGGCATACATTTCTGCAACGCACCGTCATATACTGCATAGGGTGTTGTAAGAGGCTTTCCCTCCACTGAAATATAAATATAATCCGCTCCATAGCTTTTTAAGAAGGTATCTGTAATAGAAGCAATAATGACACTCTCTGCCTCCTTCGTCATCGTCCTGAGATACCCATCCAGTGCTTTGGTCAAATCCAGGTGCAAAATCTTACCACCTACCATATCTTCTTCCGAAAAAGAAAGAACCTTAGTATCCAATGATACAATATTGTGTCTGGCAAGTGCAGATATAATTGCTTCCGGTGTTTTTTCCGCTACTTCTACAGTCTCTGATTCCAGACTGTCAAAAGTACCGTTACTATAATAAAGAACAATCTCCTCCGATTCCGTATCCGCTATATCATTATCTGATACACCTTCCTCTTTGGACTCTTCAACCTGCTCTTTTTCCTCTTTATCCTCATTCTCAATGTCTGATCCATTCTCCTCCGTCTCCGGAATCTGAATGACATCTTCTTTATCATCACTTAATAAGTACTCTAAACCATCTACCAGCATCTCTCCTGATGATGCTTCCGGAACCACATCTTCCCCGGTACTGACCGTTTGCTGCGCGGTGCTGCTGCAAGCCGCCATTACCATCAATGCAGCAACAGCTGCCAATATGGTTTTCATTTTCTTATTCATAATACTCCTCCAAAATCTTCCGCACCTGTTACCGAATTGGGTTTTATTCTAACATACTCTTTCTTAAAAATCAAACCTTCTATCCACCATCCGTTAACAGGTCAGACACAAAAAAAGAGATAACCTTGCGATTACCTCTTTTATGCAGAAGAAGGGACTTGAACCCTCATGGTGTTGCCACCACACGGACCTGAACCGTGCGCGTCTGCCAATTCCGCCACTTCTGCGAACCGAACAAATGTTATTCTATCTTCTTTTGGTTCGTATGTCAAGCCCTTTTTGAAGTTTTATTTTATCTTCTTATCCATATGTAAAATATGATTGATCAGCCATCCTGTCAGAAATTCCATCATTTCCTCCAGAGTCTGCTGCTGGTGCTCATCAACCTCTTCCAAATTCATCTCCTCCAGACGGTTGATAAAAGCATCATGCGCCTTCCTTTGTGCTTCCAGTCCCGCATATCCGATCTGCTCCATGTAGGCCTCTTCATCCTTAAAATGATACTGCGTATAATCCTTCAGTTCCTCCAGCAGTCGCACGATTTCATCATATTTATCATGAACATAATCATTTACGATCACATGATTAACATCTGCTATAATACGGAACAGTTCCTTATGCTCCTCATCCACCAGCGGAATACCTGTATAATACTCCTCAGAGAAAACAATACCCGGCTGCTCCTTCCACTGCTCTACCGGCATCATCTTACCGATCATGATATCACTGCCGATAATATGACGATACAGCCAGGTAACAAGATACCTCAACAGTTCATCCAGCATCTCATGCTGATCCTTGAAATCAACCATCGCACTCAGTTCACTCATCTTAGCAGTAAATTCCGCATGCTGTTTTCTCTGCAGCAGCAGTTCCGGATGATTGATTTCCTCCATATACTTCTCCTCATCATGAAAATGATATTCCGTATAATCTCTCAGTTCATGAAGAAGGTGCACCATGTCATCATACTTATCTTCCTTAAATTCATTGCCAAGTAAATATGCTACAGCATTAATGATACGGAATAATTCCCTGTGCTCATTATCCAGTCTTTCCATGCCGATCAGGCAGTCGTCCGTAAATTTGTACATATCTTTCCACGTCTCCTTATCTTACTGTAATGGTTGTCTTCCTTTGCAGCAATTCCATGGTTCCTATTTGTATATATAACAACATAAGTATACCTTATCTTATCTCTTTTCGATAGCCCTTTTTGCAAAATTGATACTTTTCCTTTAGATAAAAAAGGTTTAAAATATTTAATAAAAAGTATTGACTTTTGAGTTTCAAAACAGTATTATATTACTTGCGTTGTGAAACGTACGCGGAAGTGTCGGAATTGGCAGACGAGCAAGACTAAGGATCTTGTGACCGCAAGGTCGTGTGGGTTCAAGTCCCATCTTCCGCA
>JALETS010000011.1 GCA_022781395.1 Lachnospiraceae bacterium
TTCAAGATGCGGATGAGTCAGTGGATGGTTTATTCTGATGAGGTGCTTCACAGTTATATGGAGGACTGTGAGAATGCTTATAAAGAGGGAAGGAATCTTCTGTTTGAGAAGTACGGAAGGATGATGGAGACTACTTTTCCAGAGGAATATGAAGGGATAAAGGAGCATCTCCCGGATGTCACAGACAAAGAAGAGATTGTAGAGAAGATTGTGAAGATTAATCTGGAATGGGATGCCGACATGCTTAAGGAGTATCCGAATCTGCGCAACAGGGGAAGGGTGCTTACAACGGCAGAGGATGGCATCATGGCCGGCTCTTCCATGGAAAGCTATTTAAGATGTGAATTATTATCCTATTCTAGGAAAACTTTGGAGCTGATCCTAAAGGAGACAGAGGAGGCATACCAAAGAGGTGATAGTCTGCTAAAACAGACCATCGCCAATGAAACACTTTTCTACGGTTACAGCTCTTTGGAAGAGGCAGAAGAGAAACATGGTAAACTTTAGAAATGCAGGCGTCTGCGTACTTCGTTACGCAGGCGTTTTTTTGTGAGTATGGTAATAAAGGCTATATCAATGATAACGCATACTGTCAAAACCACTGCGGACCAGGTAATGGCATAAGGGTGATCCAGCAGATGACAGATAAGCAATTCCAAGGAGACGCAGAAGGCCGGAATCTCTATGAAAAGATAGAGTGCGCCTGAAAGCATCGTAAAGGGTAGAATCTTAGTGAGCAACGCATATAACTCTATCATACCGGTCAGAAGAATCACAATAGGGAGTCCAAGCTGCCAGAACCATATATCGGAAGAGGTCAGCCGGCTGATGAGAAACAGATAAATGGCTACAGCTACACCGTCAGCAAGCAAAGAGAGATAGAACGGTGTTTTGCTATAGAAAACTGCCGGAAAGGTGAAAACGAACAGGCAGATACAGATTCCGATGACAAGAAGAGACCACAGGGAAGCGTTAAATACCAGCAGATTGAGCAATAGGCAGGTCAGACTTGTAGCAGTCAGAACAACAGAAAGCAGGATGCCCAGATCTTTCCGTTTGACGGTCTCCACTTGTCCTTTGTTAACTGGATAAGGAGAGGGTGATATTTCTTTTTCTTTCTCATTTGGATTCATAACAGGTGTATTGCAGAGGGGACATGTCCGTAAGGACGGCTCCAGCTCGACACCACAGTTGACACAGTATGACATGGCATACTCCTTTCTACTACGTTATATGAAATCTCTGTTGCTCTCAATCTTAACGTGAATTCCGTCCTGAACCAGCTTGCGGAAGAAGTAGCGTTCAACATCTGCTTCCACGATGCTGCTGGCAAAGTTAATGGTCAGGATATCTTCAAAACTGATAATTGCACAGTTGGTACGGGAAGAAAAGGGCTGTCCCATATAGATATCGAAACGTTCTATATAGGGCTTCATGCTTTCCGGGACATATAGGGCTCCCATGTTGGTAAGACCTGCCGAAGAATTTTTATCCTGTACTTTTGTATAAAAGGTGCGCACTACCAGATCTTTAATAAATAAGGGCACAATTCGTATGATTGGATTGCGTTGGGTGGCAGCATTGGTAGTAATGTCACCGCGAAGGAATTTTTCGTTGATATAATAACGCATGTAATGATGAATCTGTGTTACGATTTCTTCAAAAGTATATTCTCCGAGACGGGGGTCTATGGAAGGGTACACCATTGTAATAAAATTGCGCAGCGTTTTGGAAGGAAAGAAACGTCGCAGATTAACCGGCATAGCGATTCTGACCGGACGCAGCTTCAGATGAAAATCGTGGGACTGTTTCTGCAGCAAGGCGTATAAAAGCACTGCATTCAGATATTCTGTAATGCTTGCATTGTATTTCTTGGCAACTGCAACTACTTCCTGAACGGACATGATTCCGTCAATGATATTTAAGGTATAGAAAGGTTCTTTCGTGCCGCGGACCCGATAAGTTTTCTCAGCGGGGCGTGGTGGACATACCTGCGCATGGGCATAGCGCATATAGGCATCTTCCAGTTCTTCCGGGTCAGGTTCGCTGTGAATATCCAATACGAATCCGGAAGGAGTAACCGGATGTCCTTTTAATTCCAGATAGACGGCCGTCAGTGTTTGCAACAGACACATACCGCCGGTACCGTCTCCCAGACAATGATGCGCCTCCAGAGAAATCCGGTTGCCGTAATAATATACTCTTATAAGGTAACGGTTGTTTCCTTTAAAATCCAGGGGCATACAAGGATTTTTGATGTCTTCCTGCACATAAGGACCGGGGCGGTTGTTGGGCTCCAGATAACGCCAGAACAGTCCCCGCCTGATGGCTACCTTATATGTAGGAAAGCGGGGCAATGTCATATCCAGAGCCTCCTGTAACAGATCAGGTTCAACAGGCTCTTTCAATACTACAGACAGACGATAGACAGAAGAGAAGTCCCGCCTTTGCAGGGTGGGATAAACGATGGCAGACAGATCCAGCTTATACCAGACATCTTTCCTGCTTTTGCCGGATGGTTTATTGAGTTGATGGGATATATGCTGTTTGACCATAATATCTTGCAATCCTTGTGTTTTACAGTTTTTCCCAGGTGTGTATGTCTATATTCACATGCATACTTACTGTTTGTATTATATTGTACCACAGATTTGCAGATTTATGGTAAAATATCTATAAATAGCAAATTACAGGAGGAATCTGATGGCAGGCACAGGCAGGAAGAATGCAAATTTAATGAATCTGATCAAGAGAGTGCATGGTGTTGTAGAAAATACGGATATTGAAAAGCACAGGCAGTCCCAGGATCATTTCGGAGCGCTTCTTGGCAACAACAAGGATGTGATCTTTGAGGACGTGCAGATTCAGGCATTGACAGGGAATGGTGCGTCAGCAGACGGGGATGGGCGTATTCATGGAGAGTGGACTTATGTAAACCGTGCGCATATGAAGAAATATATTATTCTTTATTGCCACGGAGGCGGTTATTCCACGGGTAGCAGTCTGTATGCCAGAACCTTAACGGGTAAGCTGGCAGCCTCAACTTCCATGGATGTATTGAGCTTTGATTACCGGCTTGCACCGGAGCATCCATATCCGGCTGCTACTGAGGATGCCATGCAGGTATGGAATTATCTGATGCTTCTTGGCTATGGCGCCAGGGATATTATTCTTGCAGGAGATTCGGCAGGAGGGAACCTGGCCCTTTCCTTGACATTGAAGCTTAAGGAAGAAGGGCGGCTTCTGCCCAGAGGGCTGGTGTTGATGTCACCTTGGACGGATCTGACTTCATCAGGGAAATCGTATATATCCAAGGCAGAGATTGATCCGGTCCCGAATGGGGCCTATCTGGAGAAGATGATACGCAATTACGCCGAAGGGCAGGAATTGACGAATCCTTTGATCTCTCCTTTATTTGGCGATTATGTCGGATTTCCGCCTACCTATATTCAGGTGGGAAACAATGAGATTCTTTTGGATGATTCCGTGATGCTGTATAAGAAGCTTCTGAAGGCAAATGTATCAGTTAAGCTGGAAATGTTTAAAGGAATGTGGCACGTGTTCCAGATGTCGCCTTTTAAGACGGCTTACGAAGCCATGGACAAGAACGCAGAATTTATCTATGATATCTGCCGATGACAGGATGAAAGAGATACTATTATATTAAATTCGGCATATTTTTATGCAAATATTTACGTAAAGAAAAAGGATTTAGTCTTTCGGGAGCGAATAATAGTAATAGAGCAGTTGTTTTTTCAGAAAAGAAAGGCATAGCTATGAATATACGAGAAAGCTTGGAACAGTGGGAGAAAGAATATCTCAGTCCCTATGCGATGCTCAGTATGAATTCTAAGGGTAGGCTTAAGGAAGAGGAGCAGTGTGATATTCGTCCGGTGTTTCAGAGGGACAGAGACAGGATCATACATAGTAAATCTTTTAGGAGACTTAAGGATAAGACTCAGGTATTTTTGACACCGGAGGGAGATCATTACAGAACCCGCCTGACTCATACGTTGGAGGTCAGCCAGACTGCGAGAACGATAGCCAAGGCATTGCAGCTTAATGAAGATCTGGTGGAAGCAATCGCCTTAGGACATGATCTGGGGCATACTCCTTTCGGACATGCCGGAGAACGGGCATTAAACAGGGCCTGTCCCTATGGATTTAAACATAATGAGCAGAGTGTGAGGACAGTGGATCTGCTGGAAAAGGACGGACAGGGTATTAATTTAACTTACGAGGTAAGAGATGGTATTCTGAATCACCAGACCTCCAGTATGCCCAGTACCTTGGAAGGCAAGATAGTCCGGCTGGCTGATAAGATTGCCTATATTCATCATGACATGGATGATGCCATCAGAGCAGGAATATTAAAGGAAGCAGACGTGCCCCGGGAGATTGGCTCTGTGATCGGTTATAGTTGTGGGCAGCGATTGGATTGTTTCATTCATAATATTGTTACCAACAGCAGAGGAAAGAATGATATCTGTATGTCACCCGAAGTAGAGGAGGCTATGCAGGCCATGCGGAAGTTTATGTTTCAGAATGTATACAAGAATCCGCTGGCAAAGAGTGAAGAAGGCAAGGCAGAGGGACTGATTGTTACCTTGTATGAGTATTATATGGATCATACTGAGAAGCTGCCGAATTTCCTGTTTAAGTTACTTGACGCGGGAGAGCCGCTTGAAAAGATTGTATGCGATTATATCAGTTCCATGACAGATCGTTTTGCCATTGCGCAGTATCAGGAACTCTATATTCCGAAGACCTGGCACGGTTAGGAACGTTTTAAATGATATAGACATAGACAAGAAGGGTTAAGATGTATTATCCGGATGAACTGATTGAAGAAGTCAGAATGAAAAATGATATCGTGGATGTGATTTCGGGATACGTCCGATTACAAAAGAAGGGAAGCAGTTATTTCGGGCTATGCCCGTTTCATAATGAGAAATCGCCCTCGTTTTCGGTGTCCGGTATCAAGCAGATGTATTACTGCTTTGGCTGCGGAGCAGGTGGCAACGTAATTACCTTTTTAATGGAATATGAAAATGCCGGCTTTCAGGAGGCAGTTAAGATGCTGGCAGACCGGGCAGGTATCAAGCTGCCGGAGATGGAATATTCCGAGGAAGCCCGCAGGAAAGAAAGCAGGCGCGCGAAGCTATTGGAGATCAATAAGGAAGCCGCTAAATATTTTTACTATATGCTCAGATCCCCTAAGGGGAAGGTGGGATATCAGTATCTGGCTAAGAGAGAACTGTCAGACGAGACCATGAAAAAATTCGGACTGGGTTATGCAGACGGTGCAGGTTCGGATCTGACAGCTTATTTGCGGTCGAAAGGCTATGAGGATGAATTGATCAAAGAGTCCGGATTGATCGGATTTGATGAGAAACGGGGCATGCATGACAAGTTCTGGAATCGTGTCATGTTCCCGATACAGGACAGCAATCACCGGGTCATTGGCTTTGGCGGACGTGTGATGGGGGATGCCAAGCCGAAGTATCTGAATTCGCCGGAGACCATGATATTTGATAAAAGCCGGAACTTATACGGTCTGAATTTTGCCAGAACCTCCAGAAAAGGCAATATCATTCTGTGTGAAGGGTATATGGATGTGATTGCTATGCATCAGGCCGGCTTTACACAGGCAGTGGCTTCTCTTGGTACTGCTTTTACTACCGGACAAGCCAGCCTGCTTCGAAGATATACAGAAGAGGTACTGTTGGCATATGACAGCGATGGAGCCGGTGTGAATGCGGCGTTGCGGGCGATTGGCATCCTGAAGGAATCGGGACTGCGGGGCAGAGTTATCAATATGCAGCCCTACAAAGATCCTGATGAATTTATGAAAAATCTTGGAGCGGAAGCGTTTCAGGAGAGGATCGATCAGGCAGAGAACAGTTTCTTCTTTGAATTGAGAATACTGGAACAGAATTACAACATGAATGATCCTGAGTCCAAAACAGCTTTTCACAGAGAGATTGCGAAGAAGCTTTGCAGTTTTGAGGAAGAGGTGGAACGGGAGAATTATATAGAGTCCGTGGCAGAGAAATATCATATCGGTTTTGATAATTTAAGAAAACTGGTGAGTGGTTATGCTGCAAGGACAGGGCTGGTACAGCCTGTTACAAGACCGAAACCTACTGTAACTAAGAAGGATACCCCGGAAGAGAATATGAAGAAATCCCAAAGGCTGTTACTCACATGGATTACAGAGGAGCCTGAGATTTATCAGAAGATCAAGCCATATATCGGGGCAGAGGATTTTACAGAGGAATTATACCGGAATGTGGCCAAAAGGTTGTTTGAGGATCTGGATCAGGGAAGATTTAATCCGGCAGCCATTATCAGTACCTTCGAGGAAGAGGAAGAACAGCGCGCGGTGGCAGAGATTTTTAATACGAAGCTCACCGAAATCACAACACAGCAGGAGCGGGAGAAAGCACTTCATGATATTGTATATGCAGTAAAAAATAATAGTTTTAAATATTATTCGGCGCGGATGGGAACGGATATGAATGCCTTAAATCAGGTGATTTCAGCCAAAAAAGCGCTGGAAGTGCTCAGTAAAACGCATATTTCCCTGTAATCAGGGTAGGCTATTCGCAAAAGTTTTCTTTATGCGGATAGGATATAGAACTTGAAACATAGGAAGGATGGACCAAGCAATGGACGAAAATGTACAGGCAAAGTTTGAGGAACGGTTAAAGGACCTCTTAGCTGTTGCGAAGAAGAAAAAGAATGTTTTGGAATATCAGGAGATCAACGATTTTTTTGCGGATTTATCCCTGGAGGAAGATCAGTTTGATAAGATATTGGAAACATTGGAACAGAATGGTGTGGATGTACTTCGTATCACAGATGATGACGATGATGTGGATGACGAAGAGATTATCCTGAGTGAAGAGGATGAGGTCGATGTAGAAAATATTGATCTGTCGGTGCCGGATGGTGTCAGCATTGAAGACCCTGTCAGAATGTATCTGAAAGAAATCGGTAAAGTGCCTCTTCTGAGTGCAGAGGAAGAGATTGAACTTGCCAAGAAGATGGAACAGGGTGATCAGGAAGCCAAGAAGCGTCTGGCAGAGGCAAACTTACGTCTGGTTGTCAGCATAGCTAAGCGTTATGTTGGACGTGGCATGCTATTTCTGGATCTGATTCAGGAGGGAAATCTGGGTCTGATCAAGGCAGTGGAAAAATTTGATTACCGCAAGGGATATAAATTTTCCACCTATGCAACATGGTGGATTCGTCAGGCTATTACCAGAGCGATTGCCGATCAGGCAAGAACTATTCGTATTCCTGTGCATATGGTAGAGACGATTAATAAATTGATCCGTGTGAGCAGACAGCTTTTGCAGGAGTTAGGACGAGAACCTACGCCGGAGGAGATTGCAGAGCAGATGAATATGCCGGTAGAACGTGTCCGTGAGATTCTTAAGATTTCTCAGGAACCGGTGTCTTTGGAGACTCCTATTGGCGAGGAGGAGGACAGTCATTTAGGTGACTTTATTCAGGATGATAATGTGCCTGTACCGGCTGATGCGGCAGCTTTTACACTGCTAAAAGAGCAACTGGTGGAAGTGCTGGGAACACTGACCGAGAGAGAACAGAAGGTATTAAGGCTTCGCTTCGGATTAGACGATGGACGTGCCAGAACACTGGAGGAGGTCGGTAAGGAGTTTAACGTAACCCGTGAACGTATCCGTCAGATTGAGGCGAAAGCGCTCCGTAAGCTCCGTCATCCAAGCAGAAGCCGTAAGTTAAAGGATTATCTTGACTGATGAAACCTGTAGAACTATCGAAAAGGCTGCAGGCTGTAGCCGACATGGTATCCGTAGGTAATCGTGTTTGTGATGTGGGGTGTGACCACGGATTTGTGTCGATTTATCTGGTGGAGCAGGGCATTAGTCCAAGAGTTCTGGCTATGGACGTGCGTAAGGGGCCTTTGAGTGCCGCCACAGAGCATGTATCAGAGCGGGGACTTACCGCCTATATTGCAACCCGATTGTCCGATGGTTTACATAACTATAATATCGGCGAGGCAGATACATTGGTATGCGCCGGCATGGGTGGCAGATTAATGCAGAGGATTTTATCTGAGGAGCAGGAAAAAACCGATTCTTTTCAGGAAATGGTTTTGCAGCCTCAGTCAGAGTTAGAAGATTTCCGGCGGTTTCTGTATCAGCAGGGATACCATATCACAGAGGAGAATATGATAGAGGAGGATGGCAAATTCTATCCTTTGATGCTTGTAAAGAAATCTGAGCAGACAGCCCCGGTGCCTGATCGGATTGCATGCCGGTATGGTCCGTTGCTGCTGCGGAATCAGTCGCAGGTATTGTTACGCTTTTTAAAGAGGCAGGAAAGAATCTATGGGGAGATTCTGGAAAGCCTGCAAGGACAAGGTTTGTCCGATGCAAAAAGGCAGCAACGGTTTACTGAGATAGAGCAGCTTTTGAAGGAATGTCGGATTGCAATATCTGTTGTGGAGAAGTAAAGCGGCAGAAAACTATATTATAAGGAGGGATGTATTATGGTTACAATTACAATCAATGGGGAAGAGAGATTATATGAGGATGGTATCAAGTATGAGATTATAGCGGAAGAGTATCAGAACCATTTTACCAGTCCAATTGCGCTGGTTACTGTTAACGGTAAGATCCGTGAACTGATGAAGCGGGTAGACAGAGACTGTGAGCTTGATTTCATCACTTATGAGGATACAATTGGCCATAAGGCATATGTGCGTTCAGCCATTATGCTGATGATGAAAGCCATCAAGGATGTGGTGGGCATGGAAGCCGCAACCAATGTGAAAGTGGAATTCACCATTGGACCGGGATATTATTGCAGTTTCCGTAATGGACTGAAAATGGACGCGCAGACGATTGAGCGGGTAAAAGACCGCATGGGCGAATTGGTTGATATGGATATGCTGGTCACCAAGAAGGCTTATCCTACGGATGAGGCAGTGGCTCTTTTTAAAGAGCTGGGTATGAAGGATAAGGTGTCTTTGTTCCGTTACCGCAGAAGTTCCAGCATTAACGTATACTGTCTTGGTGATTATTATGATTACTTCTACGGATATATGATGCCCAGCACCGGCTATGTTAAGTACTTTGATCTGTTTGCTTATGAGGAGGGAATGATCCTTCTGCTTCCGGAGAAAGAGGAACCGGAGAAACTGCCGGTGTTTGTGCCCAGGAAGAAACTGTTCCAGACATTGATGGCTTCCGGTGAATGGGGCAAGGAGATGCATATCGATACGGTAGGTGACTTAAATGACCAGATCTGTCAGGGAAATATTTCGGATATGATCCTGGTACAGGAGGCACTGCAGGAGAGAAGGCTCAGTGAGATCGCAAGAGATATTGCCGGACGTGAGGGCGTCAAGTTTGTAATGATCGCCGGGCCGTCTTCTTCCGGCAAGACAACCTTTTCCCACAGGCTCTCTATTCAGCTTAGGACATATGGATTAAAACCCCATCCGATCGGATTGGATAACTATTATCTGAATCATGATCAGACGCCTCTTGATGATGAGGGGAAACCGGATTATGAATGTCTGGAGGCATTGGATGTGGAACAGTTCAATAAGGACATGGCGGATCTTTTGTCAGGCAAGAGTGTTCAGCTTCCAACCTTTAATTTTAAGACCGGTATGAGAGAATACAGCGGCAAGCCTATGCAGCTGGGAGAAGAGGATATTCTGGTAATTGAAGGAATCCATGGACTGAATGAGAAGATGTCCTATGCCCTTCCGGCGGAGAGTAAATATAAAATCTATATCAGCGCCCTGACGGCTTTGAATGTAGATGAACATAACCGGATACCTACTACCGATAACCGGCTATTGCGTCGTATGGTAAGAGATGCCAGAACAAGAGGTGCATCAGCAAGCCAGACGATTGCCATGTGGCCTTCTGTCAGACGTGGAGAGGAAAAATATATTTTCCCATTCCAGGAGGAGGCGGATGCTATGTTCAATTCAGCAATGCTGTATGAGCTTGCGGTTATCAAGCAATATGCAGAGCCGTTGTTATTCAGTATCAAGAAAGGCGATCCGGAATATCACGAGGCAAAGCGCTTGTTGAAATTTCTGGAATACTTTTTGGGAGTAAGCAGTGAAGAACTGCCGCGCAATTCTCTTTGCAGAGAATTTGTAGGTGGAAGCTGTTTTGATGTATAATAGATGTCGACTAAGTAGAATAAATGATCGCGGCTGCACAGACGAAAGGGTGCAGGTGAGGAAAGTCCGGGCTTCATAGGGCAGGATGCCGGATAACGTCCGGTGGAGGTGACTCCAAGGCCAGTGCAACAGAAATAATACCGCCGGGGTATCCCCGGTAAGGGTGGAATGGCAGTGTAAGAGACTACCGCTGTCCCGGTAACGGAGCAGGCTGTGTAAACCCCATCCGAAGCAAGACCAAATAGAAAGCGACAGATTGGCCCGATCTGCTTTCAGGTAGGTCGCTTGAAATTGCCGGTAACGGTAATTCTAGATAGATGATCATTCACGACATAACCCGGCTTATCGTTCTGCTTAGTTAACATAAATAATTACCCGTAATGGGATATGCACAGGAGATTGTATAGTCTCCTGTGTTTTTCTTGAAGGCTCCTTGTAAATATAGTATTGTTATAAGATGAATACAGCAGTGGACAGAATAGAAACGGATGGTTTGCTGATGAACAGGGTAAAATTGAAATTATTATATGTTTTCCTGTGTCTGTCAGGTATGATGCTCTCAATACTACCGGTCAGGGCAGAGGAAAGCTCATATATGCCTCCTCATTTGATACAATCGGTATCGGAACAGGATATTTATGAGGGACTGGTGGCCCTTGGGTTGCTGGAATGCCCGGTATTAGAGGTACCGGATTGTGAGAAGGCATATGAAAATGTCAGAAATTGTGTGGTAAGGGTCAATATGGGGAATGCTTATGGAAGTGGCATTGTCTGGCAGCTTACGGAGGATGCTGTTATTGTAGCCACTAATGAGCATGTATTGGAGTATTGGGATGATTCTACAGGCTTTCTCTACTTTCCGCAGGGATATTATGCCAATGCACGGATACTTGGTGTTTCTAAGGAGTATGATGTGGGCTTCCTGATAGCAGACCGTGACAATTTCAGTTATGAGGAATTACAGAAACTACAGTATGCATGTGCCGAGGAAGCAGTTTATGATAAACTTAAGCCCGGTGATGCCATGTTTTGTGTTGGTTCCGGAGCGGAAGTGGGAACAACGGAATATCATGAGGGTACGATGGAAGATGCATGGTATTATGTGGATATTTTTGAGAATGATATGCTGTATGGATATGGATTTGCCAAGGCAGGTATGTCCGGTGGCGGAACCTTTGACGGTTATGGCCATCTGATTGGTATGATATCCGGCGGTACACAAAGGAATGAGACTGCGAGTGTGCCGCTGCCGTCAATTATGGCGGCATACGAAGAGATAACAGGTGAGGCAGCAACATGAAGCAGGTTGGGAAGAAAGCAGAAGAGCAGGAAAAGGAAGCAATGAGAAGGCGGGAAGGCACTGTTGCGTTTCGGATGCGGGAGCATCGGATTGTGTTAGCAGGTGGGATTTTTACGGTTTTATTTGCTTTTTTTATATTGGCTATGGGGATGGAGTATCCTGCGTCAGGCAGTAACAAAGTTCTTTTTTATATAGAGGTGTGTGCCCTGGCGGCAGTTGGTATTCTGGGCTGTGTCAGAGGTTTGTTCCGTGGATTGTCCGTAGATGAAATGAATATGTGTTATGTTAACTGGAGAGGCAGGAAAAAGAATTTTTCTTTAGATGACATAGGATATTGTAAAGTGGGTTTGAGTAATGGCAGGGATGATATTATGCTGTATGATCTGCTCGGGAAAAGATTATGTAAACTTGAATTCAGCATGAAGGGAAGCGGAGAACTTTTACAATATCTGTTGGATAATCAGATAAGAATTGAGTGGAAGAGCAGTCTGAAAAGAAGCGTGAGCATGCCTGTGACAGAAGCTTTGCTTCGGGAAACTGCTATCTGTCAGGAGGAGGTTTCCAAGTATACGGAGGAACTGTATGGCAGAGTACAGGCGCTTTTACAGGATTGGGAGAAGCAGAATAAATCTTTCGGAGCATACTGGGAATTTGGATACGGCGAGTTTAGCGGGGTGCAATTAGAGGGGAAGGAAAATCTTTGGAACCGGAGGGAGACTCTTCCGGAGACAAAAGAAGAGCTTCCTGAGGTTTATGAATGTATTCTGGAAGCCTATCTAAAGAAGGATAATGAATATGTTTTAGACCGGAAGAATGAGGTGGTCTGCATTCTGATTCCTTATCTTGTAAGAGGATATTCCTATCAGGTTGGAGAAAGGCTGCGTCTTCGGAAAATGAATGAGGATGTGGTGCTTGACTGGGTAAAAACGCAATTGGAGCAGTTAACGCAGATCCTGCCGAAACGAAAATATCATACCGAACCGCTGGTTTTGAAGCATGAACTGCGAAAGAATGCAGGTATTAGATCGCAAGTAGAAAACAAAGCGGATGTACAAAAAAAAGAAAAAGCAAATATACTTGATGTATCGGATGTGTTACAATAAATACAAGCTTTGCAGACGGGAAGCGTCTGAATTTTGGAGTACAAGGGGGTTATTATGGCATTATTTCAGATTAGCAATGATAAGATAATGATACAGGTTAACAGTATGGGAGCGGAGCTTTCTTCCCTTAAGGATGTAGCAACCGGTACCGAGTATATGTGGAATGCAGATCCGACTTATTGGAAACGGACATCACCGGTGCTATTTCCGATTGTAGGTGGCCTTAAGGATGGTAAATATCGCCTGGATGGCAGGGAATATCCAATGGGACAGCATGGTTTCGCCAGAGATATGGAGTTTAGATTGAAGAGTCAGGTGGCATCTGAGATATGGTTTGCATTGGAGTCTGATGAAGAAACGCTTTCTAAATATCCTTATCCGTTTGTGCTGGAAATCGGATATGAATTGACGGACAGAACAGTAATAGTAAAGTGGCGTGTGAAGAATCCTGCTACAAAGCAGATGTATTTTTCTATCGGGGGACATCCTGCATTTATGTGTCCCATTGATGCGGACAGGAAACAGAGTGAGTATAAGCTTTTGTTTGACGCGAAGGATCAGATCATTTCCTCTTGTCTGGAGGGCGGTCTGTTATGTGATGAGACTAAGACTTATGCTTTGGAAAATGGCATTCTGGCGATTACAGAGACATTATTTGATGGGGATGCCCTGGTTATTGAGAACCATCAGGCACAGAGTGTGGCTTTAGCCAAAGCGGATGGTACACCTTATCTTACAGTCGACTTTGATGCTCCGTTGTTCGGTATCTGGTCCCCGCCTGGCAAGAATGCACCTTTTATCTGTATTGAACCGTGGTATGGCAGATGCGATAGAGCAGATTTCTCGGATGACTGGACAGAGCGTGAATGGATCGAGCTACTGGAGCCCGGAGAGACTTTTGCGGCAGATTACCGGATTACAATTGCATGATAAAGAAATGACAGAAAGATAAATGACAGGAAGACAGATAATAGGAGGAAACATATGGCACCGATTGTACAGTGCATGGGACTTACCAAAACTTATGGTGGTAAGGTGGCATTGAATCAGATTCATCTTACTCTGGAACGGGGAAGAATCATTGGACTATTGGGACCCAACGGCAGTGGTAAGACAACTCTGATCAAGATCATGAACGGTCTGTTAAAACCGACGGCGGGAGAAATCTATATTAATGGTCAGAAACCCGGTATAGATACTAAATACAGGGTATCCTATCTGCCGGAGCGTACTTATCTCTATGCGGGCATGAAAGTGATTGAGATGGTACAGTATTTTCAGGATTTTTACCCGGATTTCAGAATGGACAGAGCATATGATATGCTGAACCGGCTGCAGATCCCACCGAATGAGAGATTGAAGAATTTGTCCAAAGGAACGAAGGAAAAGGTCCAGCTGATTCTTGTTATGAGCAGGGATGCGGATCTGTATATCCTGGATGAGCCGATCGCAGGTGTGGACCCCGCATCCAGAGATTACATTTTACATACGATTGTCAGCAATTATAACAGAAATGCAACAATCCTTTTGTCCACGCATCTGATTTCTGATGTAGAGAATATTTTGGATGAAGTTGTATTTATTAAATATGGTAATATTATCCTGCAGGCAGGGGCTGAACAGATCAGGCAGAATGAACATAAGTCCATAGACCGCTTTTTCAGGGAGGTGTTTGCATGTTAGGAAAACTGATGAAATATGAATGGAAGGCAACCTGGAAGCTGCTTCTTCCGATGAATCTGCTGATTGTTATTATGACTTTCCTGGCCTGCATTACGGTACAGGTGGATTTCTTTGATTCAGATAACGGGATGGTTGTATTCAGCGCCATGATGATCCTCTTAACATACATGGGAAGTATGTTTGTGGTATGCATCGGTACAGCAATCTATCTGATTTATAGATTTTATACCTCAACGTATGGAGATCAGGGATATCTTCTACATACATTGCCGGTGGATAAACATCATATCATTATTTCCAAAGTACTGGTCAGCGCTGCATGGATCTTCATCAGTATGATTCTGATGTTTATGTCGGTGATGTTTCTGTTTGCCCAGGAAGGAGAATTCCTGCAGGATTTTGTAGACAGCTTTGCATCAATAATAGAATACTGGGGAGGCGCCGAGGTAACCGGATTTATCATGATCATGACAGTGATTGCCACGATTTTCCATATTTTTGCCAGAATACTTAAGATAACGGCATGCATTTCCTTGGGACAGCTATCCGCGGATCATAAAGTGCTCATGTCTTTTGCGTTTTATTTTGCTTTTTACTTTGTACAGCAGATTTTTACCATGTTGTATTATGTATTTATTGAAGTGCTTAATAGTGCCAGTGAAAGTCTCTATATATCCTTTTTTGATAATTCCTGGGAAGGAACACTGATCTCCAGTATCATTTATAGTGTTATCTTCTATCTGGTGACCTGGTATGTGATGGATAAGAAGCTGAATCTGGAATAATTCTGTTATTTTACAAGCCGGGCATACGGCATGAATAGAGAACCATAACTATTGACAGAACTTCGAAAATGGAAGAAAATAGTGTAGTATGTAAAGAAGAAGCAGGATTATCTGTAATAGTACAGATGACTATTCTTCTAAGGAGGAGTAAAATGACTAAGATTGACATCGTTTCCGGATTCCTGGGAGCCGGAAAAACTACTTTAATTAAAAAGCTTTTAAAAGAAGCTTTGGCAGGCACGAAAGTGGTGCTGATAGAGAATGAGTTTGGAGAGATCGGCGTGGATGGCGGTTTCCTGAAAGAGGCTGGTATTGAAATCAAGGAGATGAACTCCGGTTGTATCTGTTGTTCACTGGTAGGTGACTTCGGTACTTCCTTAAAAGAGGTGCTTGATACTTATTCACCCGAAAGAATTATGATTGAGCCATCTGGTGTCGGTAAGCTGTCCGATGTGATGAAGGCAGTACAGGATGCCATGGCAGACCGAGAGGTAGAACTGAACAGTGCGGTAGCTGTAGTGGATGCCTGCAAGTGTAAGATGTATATTAAGAATTTCGGTGAATTTTTTGTAAATCAGATTGAACATGCGGGAACGATCATTTTAAGCAGGACCGATAAAATCAGCGAAGAGAAGCTGGCAGTCTGTGTATCCATGATTAGAGAACACAATGAGAAGGCTACGATCATCACGACACCCTGGAATGAACTGGAAGGAAAGGATATTCTGGAAACCATAGAAGGTGCTAAGGATCTGGAGGCAGAGCTGATGCAGGAAGTGCTGGCACATCATGAGGAGCATGAGCACCATCATCATGACCACGATCATCACGACCATGAGCATCATGACCACGACCACGATCATCACGACCATGAGCATCATGACCACGATCATCATGATCATGAGCACCATCATGATCATGGCCCGGACTGCACCTGTGGTTGTCATGACCACGATCATGAAGGGCATCATCATCACGCGGATGAGGTTTTTACAAGCTGGGGCTTAGAAACACCGGCTGTTTATACGAAAGAAGAGATTGAGCATATCCTGGGTGAACTGGATAAGGATGAGGTATATGGTATGGTACTTCGTGCCAAAGGTATGGTTCCTGCTGCAGACGGCGGTTGGATCTATTTTGATTATGTGCCGGAAGAAAGCAATGTCAGAAGCGGAAAGCCTGATGTGACAGGTAAGTTCTGTGTCATCGGCTCTAAGCTGAAGGAAGAAAAACTGGCTGAACTGTTCAGTAAATAGGAAAGCAGGAAGGATGTGGACATGCTTATGAAACCGGTTTATGTAATTAACGGATTTTTGGAGAGCGGGAAAACAGAATTTATTACCTATACATTGGCACAGCCTTATTTTCAGATCCGGGGCAAGACACTGTTGCTACTTTGTGAAGAGGGAGAAAATGAGTATGACCCGAAATTGCTTAAGGCAAGCCGTACCATATTGGAACTGATTGATGAGGAAGAAGAGTTTACGGCAGCTAAACTGATCGAACTGGAGAAGAAGCATAAGCCGGAGCGAATCATCATTGAGTATAACGGTATGTGGAATTATAAGGAGATGAAGCTGCCCTGGCACTGGAAGATTGAGCAGCAGATTACAACAATTGATGCGTCTACGTTTCCAATGTATTTTACCAATATGAAATCTCTGCTGGCTGAGCAGATCCGTAAGTCGGAACTTATTATCTTCAACCGTTGTGACGGTGTGGAGGATTTAAGTACTTATAAACGTAATATCAAAGCAATTAATCCAAAAGCAGAGATTGTATTCGAGGATTCTAACGGAGAAATCAATGAGATTATGGAGGATGATCTGCCATATGATCTGAAAGCACCGATTATCGAGTTAGATAACAATGGTTATGGAATCTGGTATCTGGATTCTCTGGATCATTTAGAGAGATATGAAGGGAAAACGATACAGTTTACCGCCATGGTTCTTAAACCGAAGCAGTTCCCGAAGGGATATTTTGTGCCCGGACGTATGGCTATGACCTGTTGTGCTGAGGATATGGCATTTCTCGGATTTGCCTGTGAATATGATAAAGCAGATACCCTGACTGACAAGCAGTGGGTTAAGGTGACGGCAAAAGTAAATAAGGAATATTTTGCAGATTATGAGGGAGAAGGCCCGGTGCTGCATGCGGTCAGTGTGGAACAGACGAAGGCACCGAAAGAGGAGATTATCAGTTTCTCATAGCTCTTTATTCTTTTGGCAGCACTGTAAAAGATTATAAATGTTTTAAGAGGATGGAAAGACACATAAGCGTATTTATGTGCCTTTTTATCATATTGGGAGGAGAAGCGTGGCGGAGGATAAAGAATTACAACAACTGAAGAAACGACTTGTAGAATTGGCAGAACGTTCTTATAGTCATGGTGTATATACTTTTACACCTTTTCTGGGTTTATCAGAGCAGCAGGCTTTCTATGACATTCAGCAGGATGTTTCTTATGTGGGCTGTGGCATGGAGGGAGGCAGTCCCTTGTGTGAACGTAAGATGATTCGATTTGGTTCGGAGGCAAATTTAGGATATGAGGAAGAGTATCCTATTGCATGCCTCAAGATAGACCCCCTTACGCCAAAGTTTGCGGAGACTTTGAACCACAGGGATTTTCTGGGAGCCATTATGAATCTTGGCATTGAAAGAGATACGATCGGTGATATTTTTGTGCAGGACAAATCAGCTGTATTGTTTTGCCAGGAATCCATAGCCCCTTATCTTCTTGAACATTTGGAACAAGTGAGGCATACCCATGTACGGTGCAGTTTGACGGAGGTAGTAGAGGAGCTGCAGTCTCCCTCTCTTGAGAGCGTTGCCCTGTCTGTAGCATCCCCGAGAATTGACGGAGTGGTTTCTAAACTGTATAATATTGCACGTAGCCAGAGCCTTGAACTGTTTCGTACCGGCAAAGTATTTGTTGACGGAAGACTGATGGAGAACAACAGTTATGCACTGAAAACCGGTAATTCAGTAACAGTGAGAGGATTCGGAAAGTTTATTTATACCGGAGAACAGGGTGAAACCCGTAAGGGTAAGACACGTGTTGGTGTAGAGGTTTACAGATAAGTTACAGGAGTGTTCTGTATAGACTGTAACAGTTTACATAATTCGAAAGGAAGATAAATTATATGTCCCATTATACAGTAGCTCATTGGCTGGTATTTTTTTATATTTATTGTTTTCTTGGTTGGTGCTTTGAGTCTGCATTTGTGTCCATTAAGTCCGGAAAATTAGTTAATCGTGGATTTATGAGAGGGCCATTTCTTCCTCTGTATGGGTGCGGCGCTATGATGATGTATGTGGTGTCTTTGCCATTCCAGAGTAACATTATTCTGACTTACATAGCAGGCGTTATTGGAGCTACTGCACTGGAATATATTACAGGTGTGCTGATGGAAACCTTGTTTAAAGTCAGATATTGGGATTATTCGTCACAACCTTTCAATTTTCAGGGGCAGATTTGTCTTCGGTCCTCCATAGCATGGGGATTTCTGACAATATTGATGACCAGGGTAATTCACAAGCCGATTGAGCGTGCAGTGATGTCAATTCCCATGAATGTTTTGTCCTATGTATCCATCGCAGTTACTGTTTATATGGTGGCAGATTTCACCCTGTCCTTTAAGGCAGCTTTGGATTTACGCGATATTATGGTCAAAATGGAAAAGGTCAAAGAAGAAATGGTACGTATGCAACGCCGTCTGGATGTGATTGTTGCCTTTAACAATGAAGAGAAGGAGCAGAAAAGACAGGAGAGGGAAGTACGTGTGGGAGAATTGGCGGTCAGTCTCGAGCAACGTTTTGCCAGTCTGAAAGAAAGCATCCAGAGCAAACCATCAGCCTATGGAGAGAATGTCAGAGAAGAAATTGCAGAGCTGCGTGCAAAATATAATCTTTATATGGAAAACAGAAGTCACTATAAGGATATGCTTGGTTTCTACAAAAGAGATATGATTCGTAACAATCCTACCATGGCTTCCCATAGATTCAAGGATGCCCTGGAGGAATTGAAGAATGCTGTAAGCAACAGAAAAGATTCCAAATGATCAATGATCTTCATTCAAAGTAGTATAGCGTGATTTTATAGGGCTGTTGACACGTATGGAATCAATAATGTGATTTTCCATTAATTCCAGGTTTCTGGCTTTACGGCGCAGTAGAGCCAGAGTTTTGTTGTATACCCAGAAGGAATATACAAGTACATTATTGATTTTTCCCAGCTTGGCTTTGGTTGTGTGAGTATAATGTCTGCCGCCGACCATGGTTGCTTTACCGGATAAAATGTAGTTAATTAAGTCTGTTTCAGAGGTAATATCCTCTTGCAGGATGGTATAACCCAGTCCGGCACAGTCTGCTTTATGTGAGTCGCTTCCGCCAAAGCAGGGAAGTGAAAATTTCTCGGCAATGGACATGGCGCGCATATTGGAGTCGGCATCTTCACAGGCATTATAGCCTTCGATGAAGTCAAATTTTTTATAGATATTTTCAGATATTTTGCCATGCAGCGTATTGCGGATACTTAAGAATTTCTCGCCGCAGGGATGAGCGGGTCCCAGGATACCACCATAGTGATGTACTATTTCAATCAGTAGCGTTACGGGAAGACCACGGAGTTCCAGAATGGGTAGCTTGACGCCGGTAGGCATGATGATCAGCATATGGCCGGCATCAATGGTGTCATATTCAATACCCTTGAGAACGACGAAATCCTCCGGTTTGTGAATCAATTTCTCGTAATAGCGATATGCCTTATAAGAATCGTGATCGGTAATTAGCATACCGTGATAGTTTTTTCCTTTTAATATTCTGATATTTTCCAAAAGTTCCAGTTTGCCATCCGGTGATCCTTCTTTGGTATGGCAGTGCATGTCCAGTTTCATCAAATGCCCCTTATGTTCTTATTTTTTATATTTGCTCCGCAATTATTTTACCCTTTTTTTATGGAAAAAGCTATAGATTTAACGGAACTTTACAAGAAGATATTAGAAATATTACTAACTTTTTACATAACTTATATATTGACATTTCCTTTTGCATGGATTAAAGTATAAGAAATTTAAGAAATCAGAGATAAGAGAAACCTGTGAGAAAGAGTAGTAGGAACAGCAAGACTGTTTCAGAGAGCCGCAAATGGTGGAAAGCGGTACAGCAGCTGTTGTGAATGGACTTTCGAGGCCGGCCTGAAATCAAGTATTATTATGACGGTAGGAGTCGGCGGGAACCGCACCCGTTATCCAGGCGGCATATATGGAACAATGTATATGTAAAGAGGTGGATGGTTTTGTTGAACCGTCAATTTGAGTGGTACCGCGATAATAATCAGTTTATTACCGTCTCAAGCTTTGGCTTGGGACGGTTTTTTATTAACATAGGATGGGCACTAAGTGAGACATCCGTAATATAATAGTAGGAGGAAAATATTATGAAAAAGAAAACAGTAGCATTATTTATGACAGTTGTAATGACAGCAGCCATGATTAGTGGTTGTGGCAGTACTGCAGCATCTGAAGGCACTTCTGCATCCGCAGAAGAAACTCCCGAGGCAGAAACGGAGGCTGCAGAAGCGACGGAAGAAAACACTGCTACAGAAGAAAATGCAGAAGGAGGCGCTTCTTATAAAGTTGGTATCGTACAGTTTGTGGATGATGCTTCCTTAAATCAGATTGAGTCGGCAATTGAGGCAGAATTGGATGCAAAAGCAGCAGAACTTGGCGTAACTTTTAATTACAGTGATTATACTTACAATGGTCAGGCGGATTCAACCACACTGAATCAGATTGCCACGGAACTGATTGCTTCAGAGGTAGATATAATTGTACCGATTGCTACACCGGCAGCCATGATCATGCAGAATGCAACTGCTGATAATCAGATTCCTGTTGTATTTTCAGCTGTATCTGATCCGGTTGGAGCAGGACTTGTTGCAAGTCTTGATGCACCCGGTTCCAATATTACGGGTACTTCTGATGCATTAAATACAGACGCGGTAATGGATCTGATGTTTGCAGCCAATCCGGATATTAAGAAGGTTGGACTTTTATATAACAAGAGTGAAGATGCTTCTAAAGCTCCTATTGAAGCGGCTAAGGCATATTGTGAAGCGAAAGGTGTGGAAGTGATTGAGAAGACCGGTACTACCAATGATGAGATCGCTCTTGCAGCGGATGCACTGATTGCAGCCGGAGCAGAAGCTGTATTTACACCAACTGACAATACTGTTATGACAGCTGAGCTTGCTATTTATGAGAAGTTTATTGATGCCGGTATTCCGCATTATGCAGGTGCAGATTCTTTCGCATTAAATGGTGCTTTCTTAGGATTTGGTGTTAACTATGTTGATCTTGGTACGGCAACAGCAGATATGGTAGCAGATATTCTGGTTAACGGAGCAGATCCTGCAAGCACACCGGTTGTCACTCTGGATAACGGTATTGCAACTGTCAATACAGATACAGCAGAGGCAATTGGTTTAGATTACAGTATGTTTGAGAGTATGTGTGCAGAGGTTAAAGAAACCGTAACAGCGGAAGAGTTTGAATAAATCTGCAGAGTAAGTGAGGTTTTTTATGGGTTCCATATTTACATTATCGATTATACAAAGTGCATTAGAATTGGGATGTATCTATTCGCTGGTGGCATTGGCGCTGTTTATATCCTTTAGTATTCTGAACATTGCAGATCTTTCTACCGATGGTTGCTTTACTTTGGGCTGTGCGGTAGGAGCAATGGTAACAATAGCGGGACATCCGTTTCTGGCATTTCCGGCTGCCATGGCAGCCGGAGTCGCTTCCGGATTTGTTACAGCTTTTTTGCAAACCAGAATGGGAGTGCCATCTATCCTTGCCGGTATTATTGTGAATACCGGATTGTATACCGTCAATATTGCTGTCATGGGATTTTCTTCCAATGTGAATCTGTTTGCCTGTGATACTATTTTTAGTCTGGCTAAGGATCGGATTGCAGCAGACTGGTATAACAGTTGGTATAAGATTATTCTTGTGATATTTATTGTATTGCTTGTCAGCGTTATTCTGGCGTGGTTTCTGAATACCAGGCTGGGATTGTCCATTCGCGCTACAGGAGATAATGAACATATGGTAAGAGCGTCCAGTATCAATCCGGTATTTACGATTACGGTTGGGCTTTGCCTGTCTAATTCTTTGACAGCTCTTTCGGGGGCAATTCTTGCGCAATATCAGAAATCCTGCGATATTAATCTGGGTACTGGCATGGTGACGATTGCACTGGCCAGTCTGATTATCGGGGAGACGATTATAGGCAGAGGCGGCATGTTTAAAAAGGTAATCGGTGTTATTTTGGGAAGCTGTCTCTATCGTTTTATTGTAGCAATTGCACTTCGTATGAGTGTTCCGGCAGAATGCCTGAAACTGGTATCGGCCCTGATTGTTGCATTTGCCATTGCATTTCCTTATCTGAAAGGGCAGGTGGCCTTCCTCAAGACAAGAAAAGCGCTTGAGCGGGCAAGTAGAAAGGATGGTGGAAGTGCATGTTAAGCTTAAAAGGGATATCCAAAACCTTTAATCCCGGTACTGTAAATGAGAAAAGAGCATTGAATCAGGTAAGTCTGGAGCTGGCAGACGGAGATTTTGCTACTATTGTTGGAAGTAACGGTGCAGGTAAATCAACACTGTTCAATGCAATAACAGGTGTTTTTTATGTGGATGAAGGGCAGATCATCCTGGCAGGAGAAGATATAACCTATCGTAAAGAATATATTCGCAGCAAAGAGATAGGACACTTATTTCAGGATCCGTTAAAGGGAACGGCACCCCATATGACCATTGAGGAGAATATGGCGTTGGCATATCTGAGAGCATCTACATCATCCCATGCTTTTTTCAGTCGTATTACCGGCAAGGAGAAGCAGAAGTTCAGGGAGCAGCTCGCACTTCTGGACATGGGACTGGAGGATCGGATGAAGCAGCCTGTGGGTCTGCTTTCGGGTGGACAGCGCCAGGCGCTGACACTTCTGATGGCAACCATGGTTACACCAAAGATTCTGCTGTTGGATGAACATACGGCAGCTCTGGATCCGGCTACGGCACAGAAGGTGTTGGAGCTTACAAAGAGAATTGTCTCAGAGCGTCAGATCACCTGTCTGATGGTAACCCATAATATGCATCAGGCACTGGAATTGGGAAATCGTACTTTAATGATGGATTCAGGTAAGATAGTTTTGGATATCAGTGGTGAGGAGCGTGATTCTCTTTCTGTGGAAGACTTATTAAAACAGTTCAGTATACAGGCCGGTAAACAGCTGGACAATGACAGAATTCTATTATCGAAATAAAATTTGGGATATCGTAAATGAAAAGTCAGTCGAAAGACTGGCTTTTTTGTGTGTATGAGAGATGTCGGCAGGCTGCGTAAATTAGCAGTCATAACTTGGACAAAGGTTCATATATTGAGATAAGGGGGGATGGATATGCTGCAGGATGAAGTGCTTCATCTTTTTCCGGAGACAATGCGTGGCCGGTGGCGTAAAGTGGCTGTATGGGCAGACAGATTGCAGGAAATCAGACTGCGTGCAGAAGCACCGATAACAGTTCTTATTGATAATAAAGAGTGGTTTGTCACACAGAATGGTGAACTGATGGACAGGCAGCCGGTTGGAGCAGAAAGCAGACCGGAGGAGTTGGAAGCTGTTTTAACACATCTATGCCAATATTCTCTCTATGCCTTTGCGGATGAAATACGACAGGGGTTTCTGACGATTCAGGGAGGACATCGTGTAGGAGTGGCCGGACAGGTTATCCTGGGGGAAGAAAACAGGATACGTAATATGAAATACATACGTTACTTAAATATTAGGATTGCCCATGAACTAAAGGGGGTAGCTGATCCGGTTATGTCATATCTGTATGAAAAAAGTCAAGTGCTCAATACGTTACTTATTTCTCCGCCGGGATGTGGTAAGACCACAATGCTTAGAGATATTATCAGACAAATATCGGATGGTACGGAATATGGAAGAGGAGTCAACGTCAGCGTGGTAGATGAGCGTTCTGAAATAGCCGGCAGTTATCTGGGAATAGCCCAGAATGACGTAGGTATCCGCACAGATGTTCTGGACGGCTGTCCTAAAGTAGAAGGAATGATGCTTTTGATACGTTCCATGGCTCCACAGGTATTGGCCGTAGATGAACTGGGAAGTGATCGGGATATTCAGGCTTTATTCATGGCGAGCGGATGCGGCTGTAAGATCATTGCTACGATTCATGGAAGCTCTCTTGAGGAGATAAAATGTAAAGAGTATATGAGTCAGGTGGTGAAAAACGGCCTGTTTGAGAGATATATTGTACTTGGCAGGCATCAGGGCCGTTGTGCAATCGAAGGTATTTATGACAGAGAAGGGACAAGATGTTTAAATTAGCAGGTTTTCTATGCATTATGATTGGTTGTGTAGGCTGGGGAGAGGCAAAGATCAGAGAAGAGAAGAGCAGGGTATGGCATCTAAGGGAATTGATGCGCATTATCAGAAGAATACAGGATGAGATTCAATATGGAAAGCACACATTGCCGGAGATTTGCCTGATTCTTGCTGAATATAGTGATATATGGTATGGGGACTATTTCCGGCGGATTTATGAGCAGCTTCGACAGAAAAATGGTACAGGCCTGGGGAAAATATGGGGACAGCAGATGGAGCTTTGCTTTCTAAAAGTACCGCTACAGGAAGAAGAGAAGGATGTGCTCAGACGTATTCCAGATTGTCTGGGGATGCAGGATGAGACTCTTCAGGCAATGCATATCGGGCAGTCTATGGATATGCTTACAAGGAAATGCAGGCAGGCAGAAGAGACTTATGAGAGTAAATCCAAAGTAATACGCAGTATCAGTATTCTTGCAGGATTATTTCTGACAATTTTTCTGATATGAAGGGGATACATAGGGCATGAATTTGCAGACTGAGAAAGGATTTTGGATATAGTAATGAGCATAGGTCTTATTTTCAAGATAGCAGCGGTAGGTATCTTAGTCACGATACTCAATCAGATTCTAAAGCATAGCGGTCGGGAAGAACACGCTTTTCTGATCAGCCTGGCAGGATTAATTCTTGTTTTAACCTGGATCATTCCTTATATATATGATCTGTTTGTTATGGTACAGGAGTTATTTGCTTTATAGCACTTATACATAATTGCAAAGGAGGGAATTTCATGGAAATGGTCAGGATTGGTCTGATTGGAATCATAGGTGTCCTGCTTGCAGTCGGACTCAGAAGCCATAAGGCAGAATATGGGGTTTATATCGCTATAGCGGTCTGTCTTGTTATTCTTAGCTATACTACCCGCTATTTTACTCTGATTCTATCCGGAATAGAGCAAATGCGAGGATATTTATATGATAATTATAAGTATTTAACGGTATTACTGAAAGCTGTTGGTGCTACCTATGCCTGCGAATTCTGTGCCGGGATCTGCAAGGATGCCGGATATGGAGGGATTGCGGGACAAGTCGAAATGCTTGGCAAACTTTATATTTTATTAATGGGGATGCCGGTACTTCTGGCATTAATGGAAAGCATACAGACCATAGCCACATAAATATGTGCACGATATCAGAAATGCTGAGAGAAAGGGGGAACAGGAATGACAGGGAGTGGTTTGGTGTGGGAGGAGATGAATATGGATACGGTGTCCTTGGATTTTACGCGGTT
>JALETS010000043.1 GCA_022781395.1 Lachnospiraceae bacterium
TAGCTGCAATGATAAGCGGCATACCCGCCATAGTCACATTCAAATCTTTCGAATAGAAGGCCGATTTACTGGATAACTTATATACCGCAAAAATATAAAGTCCGATCAGGCACGCAATAGCAAGAATCAGCAAAATATTCATTGCCGAAAGATTCGTACCTCCTCCCAGGCTCTCATACACACTATTCTTAATAACATCTTTGATTGACATGGTAATCCTCCCTTAAAATAATTCCCTGCATAACTGATATTTTGAATAGGAAGTCTGCTGCATATTCCCCAGCTCCAACAGCTGCAACAAGAAGTCCGGAATAAACTCATCATACTTGACTTCCAAAACTTTATCATACTCATGTAAAAATTCATAGCTTACATTTTCTTTGCCAAAATCTTCAACGTGGTCATCAGCACGTACATTTCTGTCAAGCGTGATCCTGGTATTGCCCGGTCCGAACACGTAGGCTTTTCTCTCATATGCCACAATCACTTTGGGTCGCAGCCCTCTTGTCCTGATTGCAAGATTGAAAAGTGTTGCCGGATCTTCCATGGAAACTGAATCTTCTATGCACTCCCCATGAATCAGTTTATCTGCCTGTTCTTTCGTTATGGTCTTGGATTTCTTGTAAATATATCCGTCCTTCTTAGACTTCACTTCCAATTTAATAACATCCAATGAACTATTATATATTCTAATTCGATATTTGTCACGGATTTCTACGCCATCTTCCGTATCATACAGACAAGTATCCTGTAAATCATCAAAATAGAGGCTGGTGATACCGTACCCTTCCGGATGGCTCTCATTACTGTCTGCCCTTAAGACGCCTTCCAGCCTGTTCTGCAGAGTTCGCAACTCACTTTCACTACAATTATATTTGTTTTCTACTCTGTACACGTCATTCTCCCTCTTCCTCAACATGCCGACCTGTTTTTGTCAGCTTTCGAACTCAAGTGTTTAATTACAGTCATCGGTTCAATCCAAAATCTAAGTATAGAAAACCTTCTTATTATCATAGCAGCTAAGATTGAACCTGCCAAGCCAATCACAATTCCAAATATTGACTGAAGCCAGCAGTCTGTAATTCCTATTTTGCGAAGTATAATTCTACAAGTCCCCGAAAACCAAGTATGCAATAAATAAACATACAACGAGTATTTACATAACCAATTTAAAAAAGTCCTTACGTAATTTTTCTCTTCCGCAATAGCAACAGATATCCCCAGTGTTGCCAACACAAGCAAAATCATCGCAGTACACTTTAGTATTTGGCTTTGTTCAAGCAACACATTTTCCCTAAAAATAGAATAACAGAAGTAAACTGTAACGCTACCAACACAACAATATATCAAAAGTTGTCGTCCATTTATATTAATTTTATTTAATACATCATTCCTATTAAAATATGCCCCCAATTCAAAAAACACGGCGTATTGCACAATGTATCTTAAGCAAACAATGTCTGTATCTACAAACATCGCCAATAAGGCAAGCGCCAGCACAATCCAGACTTTATTAAGCCTTCCAAACACAATTTCCACCAAAGGAAAAACAATAAAAAATTCAAGCAATGCATATAAATACCAATATTGTGCCACAGGCTCATACCATAGTGTCATGACCGCATTGGATGCATATGTTGTATTCATCTCACTACTTAAAAAGCTACTGAAAAAGAGATAAAAAATACTGCATGAGAAATATGGTACTCCTAAAATAATCAACTTCCTGATGATGAAATGTGCATATTGATTAATATCGCCAAGCTGCTTATTTGCATATAAATATCCGCTCGCGAAGAAAAAACAGGGCACATGAAATAGATATACATAAACACTTATATGGTACAAAATTGGCGAAACATCTATTCCCGCCTTGATTATTCCTTTTATTACATGCCCAATTAATACGCAAATACAGGAAATAGATTTAAGGACATTAATAAAAATAAGCTGTTCATTTGAATTCCGATTACTCATACAACACCCCAGATTACTATTCATTGAACATTATCAATGTCTCGAACTAAGTCTCTCATATATCCCATTTAGCCGATATAGCATGTCGCATCCCCAAAACCAGTGCCACTTAATAAATGTAGAAAGCACCCTTTCCCTACCCGGAAACTGACGCAAATCAACCTTACGCATTGCTTCTCTGAAAACATCCTTATTACAGGTTTCGAGGAAATCTTGCCTCCGTTGCCAATAACTCTTCGTATTATTTGCATTGCAGAAGTTCAATACAACACATGTCCGCAAATGCGTTGCAATGCGCTCATAATAAGCCTGCTTCATATCGTTGCCACTATGCTGTGACATAAACTGACCCAGAAACTCATGAATCACATCAAACTTCTGCACAATATCAGGCTGGTATCTTTTGGAAACAGACATTTGATTGATTCTGTAATTATAAAAAGGCGTATTTATGACATAGCCCTTCTTTGCATAATCATAAACTCTCAGATTAAAACAAAGATCCTGCAATTTAGGCAGGGTTTCGTCAAATTGAATCCCATTTTTCTTTAAGAAATCTGTCCTATAGATTTTATCGCAAACACTGACCGCTTCCACACGATCCACATTAAATCTATAATTACCCAAACGGTTTAATGTAGCAATCTGCAGTTCCCTAAATTCATCCCCTGCTATCTCGTAATAACTCTCTTCATAAATGTGTGGCACTGCCTTCCGCGAATACACCGTTTTAAAGGAATAGAATATAATATCTAAATCCTCTCTGAAATATTGCGACAATTCCATCCCCATCTGAGCATCAACCCAGTCATCCCCATCAACAAAGCATATCCAGTTTCCCGTTGCAGCTGATAGCCCCTTGTTCCTGGCCACATTCGCTCCTGCATTGCACTGATCAATAATTCTGATCCGCTTATCCTGCTCTGCATATTGACGCATAATATCCAGACTGTTATCCGCAGAACCGTCATTGACTAATATAATCTCAATATTAGAATATGTCTGTGCACACAAGCTCTCAATACATTGCCCCAAAAAAGGTGCCACATTGTATACCGGAACGACAATGCTGATCTTATCTCTGTTCTCTTCCATACTACCGTATCCCTTTATCTGTCACAATAACGCATGATTATTTATTATAATATGGCGTAACTTGATTGACAAGCATCCTCTTTCGAATTATGCTATTCGTAAAATGATGTTCGTTCAAAAATGATTCGTAAAGGCTTGCTGACTATGAGAATACCTTACACAGAGGGGAAAAAAGTATTATTTATAACAACCAAACAATTAGATTATATCAGAAACAGCCAGGAGATATCCATACTACAAGATGCTTCTGATTCTCTGACGATTATCGGCTCCAATCATAAGAAATATCTCTTCCGTCTGGTAAAAGTGTTTTCTTCCTTATTGGCCTGCCGCATGCGCAAATATGACACTGTATTCATCGGTTTTGCCCCCCAGTTAGTCCTTCCCTTTTTCTGTTGGAAAATGAAACACCAGCATATTGTGATTGACTTTTTTATTTCTCTTTACGATACCATGGTAATGGACAGGAAACATTTTGAACCTGAATGTTTTTTCGCTCGTATTCTGCACTATTTTGACAGAATCACGATTGCTCATGCAGATGAAATTATTGCCGACACCCAGGCACATGGTAATTATTTTATCCAAGAATTCAATGCTGACAAAGAGAAAATTCATGTACTCTATTTGGAAGCAGATCAGAAAATATATTATCCAAGAGATATAGAAAAACCTCAACATCTTAAGAATAAATATGTTGTATTATATTTCGGCAGCATCCTGCCCCTGCAGGGTGTAGATACTATCATAGAGGCGATTGCCTTATGTCAGTCTGAATCTGACATTCATTTTATTGTAATAGGTCCTGTATCGGAACAAAGCAGAAAGAATATCAAGAATACAGAATTTATAGACTATCTTCCTCAAACCCATTTGGCC
>JALETS010000044.1 GCA_022781395.1 Lachnospiraceae bacterium
ACTACTCTTTATTCAAACGGAATAACACCGCCGCTGTATGTGTTGTTGATGTACTCTTTGATCTCGTCGGATTTCAGAGCCTCTACCAGAGCAACAATACCTTCGTTGTTCTCATTGCCTTCCTTAACAGCGATGATATTAACGTATGTCTTAGCTGCTTCGGAATCAGCCTTTTCATAGGCAATAGAATCATTCACTACGTTGTAGCCTGCCTCTAATGCATAGTTACCGTTCAGGACTACGAATGCTACTTCATCAATTACTCTGGGCACCTGTGCAGCCTCAAGCTCCTGAATCTCGATTTCGTTAGGATTCTCTACGATATCTCTTACAGTTGCCTCTAAGCCTACACCATCTTTTAAGGTAATCACACCGTTATCCTGTAATAACAGAAGTGCTCTTGCCTCATTGGTTGTATCGTTGGGAACAGCGATCACATCACCCTTCTCCAATGTTGTCAAATCACTCTTGGTACCGGGATAGATACCGAAAGGCTCATAGTGGATACCGCCTGCATTTACCAGATGGGTTCCCTGCTCTTCATTGAAGGACTCCAAATAAGGAATGTGCTGGAAATAGTTTGCATCAAACTCTCCGCTCTCTACTACTAAGTTAGGCTGTACATAATCATCAAATACAGTTACTTCAAGATCCCAGCCCTGCTCTGCAAGAATCGGTTTTACCTGCTCTAAGATCTCTGCGTGAGGTGTTGCGGATGCTGCTACGGTAATGGTACCTTTGCTTTCTGCCGGTGCTGCCTCTTCTGTTGCAGCTTCCTCTGTCTCAGCAGCCTCTTCCTCTGCCGGTGCTGCCTCTTCTGTTGCGGTTTCTTCTGTTGCTGCTTCTTCCGTTGTTGTTTCTGTTGTCTGTGCAGTCTCTGCTGCATCAGAACCGCAGGCTGTCAACACCGAAAGTGCTAATGCTGCTGTTAAAATACTTGCGATAAATTTTTTCTTCATAATTTTCTCCTCCTTTGGTGGTCTATCTCCTCTTTTCGACCACACTTTTTATCTAAAAGAGCTATGCTCTTTTGATCTGTTATTATGTTATGGGTCGGAACATCCGACTCTCTGCGCTTTCTAGCGCTTCCTTCGATCCAGCTTCACGGACAACCGCATCCCCAGCGTCTGGAATATCTGTACCAGGATAACAAGCAGTACCACTGCCACAATCATGATCAGTGTTTCATACCGGTAGTAACCATATCTCATGGCGATATCACCCAGACCACCGCCGCCTACAACACCGGCCATTGCTGAATATCCTAAGATCGTTCCGATGGCAATTGTTACACCCACCAGAATGGAGGTTCTTGCCTCTACCAGCAATACTTTCCATATAATGGTAAAAGTACCGGCGCCCATACTCTGAGCTGCTTCGATCACACCATGATCTACTTCTTTCAGGGAAGATTCAATCATACGGCCGATAAAGGGTGCTGCCGCAATGGTAAGCGGTACGATCGTTGCAACCGAACCGTAGGACTTTCCTACAATCAGCTTGGTAAGGGGCATTACCAGAATCAGCAGGATCAGAAAAGGAATACTTCTGACGATATTGGCAATCACGTCTAATATCTTATAAACAAGTGCATTGGGTCTGATACCGTCTTTATCTGTTACCGCCAGGGCAATTCCCATGGGAAGTCCCAGTATGTAGCCGAACAGAGTTGACACAAGTGTCATAAGAAGTGTATCCCGGACACCCTCTGCCATCATCACCGTTAATTCATTAGTCCACATAGCCGTCTACCTCCTCTACCGCCAGGCCTCTCTCTACAAGATATGCCTTCATGCTTTCCTGCACATCCTTTTCATCCGGCAGACTTAAGATCATCTCTCCTCTGGCGATACCCTCAACATTCTTGGTATCTGCTTTGAGAATATTGATTGGCTGTCCAAACTTCAGCACCATATTGGCGATAACAGGCTCAAAGGATGAATTATCAGAGAAGACGATACGGACACAGCATTTGCCTTTCATAAGCTCTTTCTGCCGGTTTTCCAGAGTGCGATGCTCCATTCCTCCACCCTTGACGATCAGCTCTTTGGCTTCTGCTGTCTTAGGATGGGAGAAAATGTCAAGCACCCGGCCCTGTTCTACCAGATGTCCGTCTCCTATGATCGCTACATGGGAACAGATTTCTCTGACCACTGCCATCTCATGGGTAATGATCACGATCGTGATACCATATTCTTTATTAATTTGTCTAAGAAGCTGTAAAATTGACTGTGTCGTCTGCGGATCCAGCGCACTCGTAGCCTCATCGCATAAGAGAATCTTGGGATTTGCCGCAAGAGCTCTTGCGATTGCCACACGCTGCTTCTGTCCACCGGACAACTGGGATGGATAAGCCTTCGCTTTATCCGTCAGTCCTACAATTTCCAATAATTCCTCTGCCCTCTTCCTGGCATCCTTTTTCGGTACACCGGCAATATCCAGAGGAAAACATATATTATCAATGACGTTCTTCTGCATCAGCAGATTAAAATGCTGGAAAATCATTGCGATGTCTCTTCGCTTCGCGCGAAGTTCTTTTTCAGACAGGCTACTAAGATCTTCACCTTCCACTTCTACCGTACCTGCTGTCGGCCTCTCCAGGAAGTTCAGACAGCGTACCAGTGTACTCTTGCCTGCTCCGGACATACCGATGATACCGTAGATGTCACCTGCCTGAATAGACAGATTGATATCCTGCAATGCCTCTACCTTGGCATCCTTGGTCTCGAACGTCTTACATAAGCCTCGAACTTCTATCATTCCCGCCATTTCAACTCATCCTTTCGTAAGTATCTATTCTTGACTACTTTAGTATGAATACGGCAGGTTGTCAAGTTTTATTCTGCTGAGAACAGTGCTGTTGACAGATATCTGTCACCGGAATCCGGCAGAAGCGCTACAATCGTCTTGCCTTTGTTTTCCGGTCTCTTAGCAAGCTCAGTTGCTGCATGAAGAGCGGCACCGGAGGAAATACCTACCAACACACCTTCCTGTACGGCGATTTCCCTGCCTGCTGCAAAGGCATCTTCATTGGAAACCTTGATAATCTCATCATAAACGCCTGTATTTAATACATCCGGCACGAAACCGGCACCGATTCCCTGGATCTTATGTGCTCCGGGTGCACCACCGGATAATACCGGGCTGCTCTCAGGCTCTACTGCTACAATCTTCACATTAGGATTCTGTTCTTTCAGATACTCGCCTACACCGGTTATGGTGCCGCCGGTACCTACACCAGCTACAAAGATATCCACTTTACCGTCTGTATCCTCCCAGATCTCCGGGCCGGTAGTTGCTTTATGTACTGCCGGATTAGCCGGATTAACGAACTGTCCTAAGATAATGGAGCCGGGTGTGGATGCCTGCAATTCTTCAGCCTTGGCAATAGCGCCTTTCATACCCTTAGCGCCTTCTGTAAGCACCAGCTCTGCGCCATATGCCTGCAAAAGCTTTCTTCTCTCTACACTCATGGTCTCAGGCAGTGTTAAGATTGCTTTATATCCTTTTGCTGCTGCAACTGCTGCCAGACCGATACCGGTATTGCCGCTGGTAGGCTCGATGATGGTTGCTCCCGGCTTTAGCTTACCCTCTTTTTCAGCCACCTCAATCATGTTCAGGGCGATACGGTCCTTCACGGAACCTGCCGGGTTCAGATACTCCAATTTTACCAGAATTGTTGCATCTGCAATATTATTGTTCTTCTCGTAATTCGTTACCTCTAATAAAGGTGTCTTACCGATTAATTCTGTTGCGCTTTTCTTAATATTTGCCATAATTGATTTCCTCCGATACTCTATATGATATGTATGATATTTTCCAAATTCCTCTATTACTACTGTTTCAACTCTTTGCAGTTGTTCTATGTATTACTCCACAACGTTTCTTCATCTTAATAGAATTACAATCTGTTTTATCGACACATGAAGCAACACATGACTTCCATTCTCTTCTCTTTCCTAATCCTGCACATTCGCTTCTCACTGCAGAGGTCTCTGCTTCCTGTTCTTGGTCTCATTGCATTGCTCCTTTCTTTTTTCCACATCCATGTGCTTTACTGCACTGTGTATGTTTTTATTTCCTACTCATTCAGTAGGTTTTGTATGAATTGATAATACACCTTAATTTTGTATCTGTCAACACCTAATTTTAAAAATATAATCCGGCATCAAATAGGAATTCTATTATTCCCGCACACGCTTCAAATAGATTCTGCAAAGAAATAGGCACACAATAAAGGTAAACACAAAGGATAAGGGTTGCGCCTCCTGTACTCCGGAAATTCCCCGGATATTTGTCAAAATCAGTAATGTCGGAATGAACAGCAGCCCGCTTCTCAGACAGGATCCAAAGCTTGCCAGCAGTTTTTCTCCGATACTCTGAAAGCCCATTTCCACCATCATCGTCAGTGGTACAAACAATTGTCCTACACACATGAGGCGCAAGGCACGGATTCCAAGCTCAATTACCAGAGGATCGTCTCGCAGCTGTTGTACCAGTGTTCCCGCAAAAATATAGATCGGAACAGAAATAAAGATCAGTGCACATTCCTCTCCTGCAAATGCTGTCCAGAACGCTTTTCTCACACGCTTTTTCCTATTTGCACCATAATTGAAGCTGCTAATCGGCTGGAAGCCTTGTCCGATTCCAATCGCTACTGCCATCGGGAAGAAACTGATTCTGGATACAATACTCATGGCTGCTACCGCTTCGTCGCCATACACACCCGCTGTTCGGTTTAAAAGCATCGTCGCTACACTGTTCAGTGTCTGTCTGAGCAAACTCGGGAATCCGGTTCCTATAATATTCCACACGGTTTTAAAATCTCTCGCCACATATTTCACAGAAATCTTTGTCTGTGTTTTCCTTCGCAAAAACATGCTGAGTAAGATGCTGAAACTGATAACCTGGGAAACTGCCGTAGAAATGCCGGCACCCGCAATTCCAAGATGAAGTCCAAACATGAGAACCATATCACCAAAAATATTGATAACTGCACCAATCATAAGTCCAATCGTTCCAAACTTCGCCTTTCCTTCATAACGAAGCAGATTATTCATCGTCAGACTGGAAGTGAAAAAAGGAGCCGAAAGCAAAATATAAAATATGTAAGTTCCCGCATAAGGGGCGATTGTCTGTGTACTCCCCAACAGGTAAAGCAATGGTTTCATAAACACAAAGCTGAGAACTGCCATAATGAGCCCCAGCGCAAAGGATAAAAAGAAACCGGTGGAACTGTATTTCGTTGCCTGCTCCAGTTCCTTGGCACCCAACTTTCTGGACATGATACTTCCCGCGCCCTGCCCGCACATAAACGCAACCGCCTGCAGAATTGCCATATAACCAAACACAATGCCGGTTGCCCCACTCTCACTCGTGCCCAAAGTCCCCACAAATGCCGTATCCACCAAATTGTAAATATTCGTCACCATCATACTGATGATTGTCGGCACAGATAACATAAACAGCAGTTTTCCCACCGGTTCCGTCGTCATTCTTTCAAACTGTGCTCTTTGTAATTCATTTTCTGCTTCCATACATTCCTCCTTGGAATTCCATACCACACAAGAGTTCCTATATTCTATCAGGAGACTCTCACTTCATTTTTAGATTATATTATCATTTTTAAGAATCACAATGCAAAATTTATCTGATAATCTGCAGATCTCTCACTCAAAAGAGAAAAACTTTTCGATAATTCCACTTATTAAAATAGATTTGAATATCCACTGTAAGTTTATTATAATGTACCCATATCTACATATTAAGAGATATCTACATATTAAGAGGAGGAATATCTATTATGAAGAAATCGGAATTACTTAAGAAAAATCTGGTCCTCGGTACCGCTCTTATGTTTACCGCCACAACACTGTGGGGATGCGGTACCAAAGATACAGGCCGCACAGAAACTGCCTCTGCAGAGCAGCCCGTCGCCGAAGAGACCGGACCGGCAGAAAATACTGACACAAATGATTCGGCAGAGCCGGAAGCTGAAGCTGCATCTGATACAGAAGAAAATGCGAATGATGCTATAGATCAGAAGGCACTGATCACTGCGCAGATCCGGCACAAATACAACGGAGTGCTCTCCCAGCTTGTCTGCGCTCAGCAGCTTCCTAACGGCGACATGATTGAGTCTCCCTATGACTGGAACATGGAGATGACAGATAATTCCTACGCCATTGCAGATATAGATGGAGACGGTTATGAAGAATTGGTTATCAGTTATTCTACTGCCAGCATGGCAGGTATGTTTGAGGCCGTATACGGTTACAATCCGGAAACTGACACCCTGACACAGGAATTTATGGGCTTTCCTTCCGTTACTTTCTATGATAACGGTATGATCAAGGCAGATGCATCTCACAATCAAAGCTATGGTGAGTTCTGGCCTTTCAGCCTGTATCAATATAACGCAGCCTCGGACTCCTATTTACAAGTGGGTTATGTTGATACCTGGGATACATCGTTTACAGCAACTTACTATGACTATGAGACAGAAACCGAGGTTCCTTTCCCTACGGACAAAGATACAGATGGAGACGGCATCCTTTACAATATTCAGAAAGGAGACCCCAACAACTACAGCTGGGATATCTCTGATTATCAGTACAACAAAAACGACTTTGAGGAATGGTATGAGTCCTATTTGAATGGAGCTAAAGAGATTGCATTGCAACCCCAGCCTATCGATACCGAAATCTTTACTGCTTATACCAAAGAATATCTTGACATGTTACAGACCGCAAAGGAAGCAGTCATTCCTTCCACAGGAACGGATGTGGGACTGATGTATGTCAACGGAGACAGTTCTTTACAGGATATTACCCAAATGCTTACAGATAAGTACGGCATCACTTTTGAACAGCCTTATGAGGATTTCGAAGACGAATGGATCGGTAAATACGAAGGACAGGAAGTCTTTGATTTTACGAATTTAAATGCCGGATGCATCGGCTATAAAGACAAACAGGTTGCGGATATTACAATCTTTGATCTCTATCCGGGCATGCCCGAAGAAGAAGCCGCCAAACGAATAGAGGCCTACGGTTTCTATTATCTGGACGGCAGTGAGGAAAGCGGCAGCGTCTATATTACAGGCGATGGCTTAGGTAATCGTGCACTATGGTATCGTGTGGAGAATGGTAAAGTGGTAAATATCAGTGTCAATTCATTCTGCTCTTATGCCGGTTAGTTCAAATCACGTATTCTCTCGTATCATATAGCCGGATTCAGAAATATACACATCACGTGCAAAAAGAAATCCCCACAGCAGCATATCCATGTTTCTGCGGGGATTTCTTGATTATTTAGAATAATTCCATTTCTGATTACTCAAGGCTGTTTATCTTAATTTCCAGATATCGCGGTTGTACTCTGCGATGGTTCTGTCGGAGGAGAAAAAGCCTGCTTTTGCGATATTAACAAGCATCATCTTTCTCCACTTGTTCTGGTCTTCATAATCAGCCATCATCTTATCTTTGACAGCGATATAATCTTCTAAGTCAAGAAGTGTCATGAACCAGTCTTTGTTAAGAAGCTCTTTGTACAGTCTTTCCAGATTCTCTTTGTGTCCGACTTTGAGTGCTTCCTTGCTGACGATGAAGTCAACTGCCTCTTTGATCACAGGGCTCTTCTCATAGAAGTCCTTGGAAACATAATCGGCTTTTGCATAATGATCAATAACCTGCTCGGATTTCTCACCGAAGATATAGATATTGTCATCGCCTACAAGCTCATGGATCTCTACGTTGGCACCATCGGAAGTACCTAAGGTTACCGCACCGTTCAACATGAACTTCATATTACCGGTTCCGGAAGCCTCCTTGGAAGCCAAGGAAATCTGCTCGGAAATATCGCAGGCCGGAATCATCTTCTCTGCGTAAGCTACATTGTAATTTTCTACCATGAGCACAGTCATATATTTGTTTACATCAGGATCATTATTGATGATCTCCTGCAGTACCAGAATCAGATGGATAATATCCTGTGCAATTACATAAGCCGGAGCTGCCTTTGCACCGAAGATAAAGGTCATCGGTCTTGCCGGTTTCTTACCGGCCTTGATCTCCAGATATTTATGGATAATGTAGAGTGCATTCATCTGCTGACGTTTGTACTCATGTAATCTCTTGGACTGGATATCGAAGATGGAATCCGGATTCAAGGTAACGCCTTCTACCTCTTTTACATAAGCAGCAAGGTCTTTCTTGCGGTTCATCTTGATTTCAGCGATTCTGTCAAGGACAGCCTGGTCATCCTTAAACTCTAACAATTTCTCCAGCTTATCTGCATCCTTCTTATATCCGTCACCGATGGTCTCAGACAGGAAACCTGCCAGCTCGCGGTTACAGGACAGAAGCCATCTTCTGAAAGTAATACCGTTGGTCTTATTGTTGAATTTCTCAGGATAAATCTTGTAGAATGCATTCAACTCGGTATCCTTCAGAATCTCTGTATGGATTGCTGCAACGCCGTTTACGGAGAAACCATAATGGATATCGATATGAGCCATGTGTACTCTCTCATCCTCGTCGATGATCTGTACCTTCGGATCATCATATTTCGCTGCCACTCTCTTATCTAACTCTTTGATGATCGGCACTAACTGAGGTACAACCTTCTCCAGATACTTAAGCGGCCATTTCTCCAATGCTTCTGCAAGGATCGTATGGTTGGTATAAGCACAGGTCTTGCTGACTACTTCAATAGCCTCATCCATGGTAAATGCTTTCTCATCAACCAGAATTCTGATCAGTTCAGGAATAACCATAGTAGGATGCGTATCATTGATCTGAATTACCGCATGATCATACATCTTACGAAGATCATATTTCTTCTCCTTCATTTCCTTTAAAATAAGCTGCGCTGCATTGCTTACCATGAAGTACTGCTGATAGATACGCAGTAAGTTACCTGCCTCATCAGAATCATCCGGATATAAGAACAGTGTCAGGTTCTTCGCAATATCCTCTTTATCAAAATCAATCCCCTTCTTTACAAGACTTTCGTCCAGTGTCTCAATATCAAACAGTCTCAGTTTGTTGACACCATTGTCATATCCAATGACATCAATGTCATAAAGTCTGGATGTCACCTTCTTGTCACCGAAAGCAACCTCGAAGGTAGTATCTGTCTTGGTCAGCCAGGACTGATCCTCGATCCAGTCATTCTTCTCTGCTGTCTGCAGTTTATCCTTAAATACCTGCTTAAACAGACCGAAATGATAGTTTAAGCCGATTCCTTCACCCGGAAGTCCTAAGGTTGCGATGGAATCAAGGAAACATGCTGCCAGACGGCCCAGACCACCGTTACCCAGTGACGGTTCCGGCTCTACCTCTTCAATAGCACTCAGTTTCTTACCATTCTTTGCCAGAATCTCTTCAATCTTGTCATAGATTCCCAGATTAATCAGGTTATTGGATAATAATTTACCAATCAGGAACTCTGCGGAAATATAGTAGATTTTCTTTTCGCCTTCGATGGGCTCAGATACCTGCATCAGCTTCTTGGATAACTGCAATAAGCTGTAGTAGATCTCTGCATCGCTGCAGGCTGCAATGGCTTTGCCGTAGCTGCTCTGCGCCTGATTCTCCAGTTCCTTCTCCAGATTCATTACCAATACATCTCTTTTCAGGTTGCTTGCCTGTGTCATGATTCATCCTCCTGCGTTCATGTTATTTTATTATATGTTACTGATTATTAGTTTCCCATTTCTTATGCAATTATGTCTGTGTACCGGATTCTGACCAATTCATAATCCAGCACGATCTGCTGTCCTTCTCCGCCATCCAGAAGCCTTTTGAGTTCCTTGACTGCTTCTGAGGCAATCCTCTTAAAGTTCTGTCTGACCGTGTTCATCTGCTTACCTGCATATCCCATCAACGTAATTCCGTCGAATCCGCATACCGGCCGGAAAATATCCATCTCTATCAGCGCCTTCATGGCACCGATTGCCATCAGATCCGATGCACATACGACCACGTCTTTTTTCTTAGCGTATTTAAAAGTAATGTTTCTCGCCTGTAATTCTGAGAATTCTCCGTTTCTTACCAGAAGGGACAGCTCCAAATCCTCTGCCAGCTGCCGGATTCCCTTAAGTCGTTCCTCAGTTACATAGCCGTTCTTTTTCCCTGCCAGATAGAGGATACTCTTGCTCTTATTCTCGAGAATTGTCTTCTTCGCCACATCATACTGGGCCCTTGCCTGATCAATCCAGATAGAAGAGGTATTCTCATTGACCATCGGCACATCCACCAGCACGATCTTGAATATCCGTGATTCAATCAGCTTGTGCAGCACCTTATCATCCTTGGACATACCGAAGATGATCAGTCCTGTGATACTCTGTGACTGCAGGTAGCGTACCACTTCCTCCAGGCTCTTGTTCTTAATCATGGAATAGAAAACGGTAATCACATCCAGATTCATTTCCACTGCCTGTCCTATCGTACCGGCCATGTACTGCATGTTGATCTCATCGATGGCCTGTGATACATTATTCAGGTTCATCAGAAATGCCACCCTGCCGGACTGCTTGGAAGAAAGGGCTGCTGCCACGGAATTCGGAACAAAATTAAGCTCTGCCACTGCTTCATTTACTTTTTTCTTAGTCTCTTCGCTGACATTCGGGTAGTTATTCAATACCTTGGATACAGTAGAAATTGCTACACCTGCCCGCTTTGCGACATCCTTAATTGATACCATTGCTTTCCCATTCTGAATCGAATTTGGTATGCATCCCGTCTTCCGGTTTGCTTATACCTCGATTCTGTTATAAAAGTCTTATGGAAAATGTTTTCCGGAAATCGTTTTCCAAAATCATAATACAACAAAAAAGTGGCTTTGTAAACCACTCTTTTGAAAAAAATCATTATTTTTTCTATTATTTGATTTTCCCACCGCAAATCCCGGATGACCCTTTATGAATCAAAACCGTCCATTGTATTTACCACGCAAACATGGTACACTTATTTCAATAAAATATTGTAGCAATTCAGTAAGGGAGTTCTTATGAGCGATTATATTATCAGTTGCAGTTCCACTGCAGATTTAACAGAAGAACATTTTAAAGCAAGAAACATTTCCTATATCTGTTTTCATTTTGAATTAGATGGTAAGCAGTATCTCGACGATCTCGGCAAGTCTATTCCTTTTGACCGTTTCTATGAGGCTATGGCAAACGGTGCCGATACCAAAACATCCCAGATCAATGTAGCCGAGTTTACAGACTATTTTGAGGGCTTTCTGAAAGAGGGCAAAGACATCCTTCATTTAAGCCTTTCCTCCGGTATCTCCGGGGTCATTAACTCTGCCATGATAGCAAAGGAAAATCTTCAGGAACAGTATCCGGATCGTAAAATCTATATTCTGGATTCTCTGGCCGCTTCCTCCGGCTACGGCCTACTGATGGATAAGCTGGCTGATCTGCGGGATGAAGGAAAGAGTATTGATGAGGTATATGAATGGGCCAGAGATAACCGGTTGAGACTAAATCACTGGTTCTTTTCTACCGACCTGACCTTCTATGTAAAAGGCGGCCGGATCTCCAAGGCCTCCGGTTTCTTTGGCGGCATGTTAAATATCTGTCCGCTTCTGAATGTGGATTTCATGGGACAATTAATTCCCAGATATAAGATTCGTACCAAACGTAAAGTAATTCAGACCATCGTAGATAAGATGGAAGAATACTGCGACGACGGACGCGAATATAATGGCAAATGCTATATGTGCCACTCTGCATGCTACGAGGATGCCAGAGCGGTTGCCGATCTGATTGAGGAGCGTTTCCCCAACTTAGATGGCAAGGTTCTCATCAACAGTATCGGTACTACCATCGGGAGCCATACCGGTCCCGGTACCGTAGCAGTCTTTTTCTGGGGCAAGAAGAGGGTTGACTAGCAAAGTCAACCCTCTTCTTTTGGCGAAACACCCATTGATGTGAGCTCTAGAATTTCTTCTCGCATTTTTAGCGCATCAAATACACAAAATATCCCGCATAACACAACAGCATCACAGTGCCCCCTGCTCTTCCCAGCTTCCGGTTTCTGAATACACACAGCCACAGCAGAATCATCGTTACAATACATACGATACTGTCCACCAGGAAATTGGAGGCATAGACTACCGGTGTAATCAGTGCCGAGGTGCCGACTACGAACAGAATATTGAAAATATTGCTTCCTACAATGTTGCCTACCGCAATATCAGCTTTACCTCTGACAGCCGCTGTCACGGAAGTGACAAGCTCCGGCAGGGAAGTACCAAAGGCCACAATCGTCAGACCGATCAGTCTCTCACTCATACCGAAGATTCTGGCAAGCTCAGATGCAGCATCCACCGCCATATCAGAACCCAAAACAATCATCACAGCTCCCACAATAATCAGAAGTACCATTTTCCAGACCGGGATGGGCTTATCCTCATCCGGCAGCTCTTCCGGCACATATTCACCGGATTTCGCCATTTTGAACAGATACAACAGATAAGCAATAAAGAGCACCCACAGAATCACACCATCTGCTCTGCCAACCACATGATCTGAATAACCAAGTGCCAAAAGGAATACTGAAATCAGGGCCACAAACGGGATTTCATATTTAACGGTTGATTTCTGTACCGCTATCGGACGGATCACCGAAGTCAGCCCCAGAATAACCAATACATTCATGATATTGCTTCCGACCACATTACCGATTGTAATATCCGCACTGCCTTTCAAGGCTGCCGATACACTGACTGCAGCCTCAGGAAGGGAAGTTCCCATCGCCACAATTGTCAAGCCGATTACCAGCTGCGGAATCCCAAACTTCTCCGCCACTTTACCGGCACCCTCTACAAACCAGTCCGCGCCTTTCACTAAGAAAACAAACCCCACAACAAGTAACGCTAATTGAATCACCACAGCCATAAATTGTCCTCCTTGCCGTACTCTGCATTATTATGAATTTCTCTGAAAGCCCTTATTTTTCTATTACATAAAAAGAGACTTCCGCATTTTCATGCTAAAAGTCTCGTTCTTTCCATCTGTCTTATGGTTCAGAAAGCGTGTAAACATGGCATATGCCAGGGTATGTTGCTTACACAGGATAACTACTCCCTCTTAACGTGGTTCTACTGTAACACAGCATGTCCCCTCTGTCAAGAGTGCTCCTGCCCCAGTTCTTCTCCGCTTTCTCTCCGGCATACTTCTGCGAGTTCTCTGCATTATTGTATCCTTGCCCAGGCTTCCTCTGTCAATATCCTCCTGCTGTTTAATGCAAAAAGTATGGTTGCTGTCGTGGCAGACAGCACATCGGAAATCGGCTCCGCATAGTAGACACCCATAACGCCCATGAAATGCGGCAGAATAATTGCCAGCGGAATTAAAAGAATGATCTTACGGAGCACCGCAATAAAAAGGGATATCCTGGCCTGTCCCATGGCAAGGAAGGAGGGCTGGATACCATTTTGCAGACCAAAAACCAGCATACCTGCCATAAAGATCGGCATAACCTGTCCCACCAGCTCCACCAACTCCGGTTCGTTGGTAAACAACCCCGCATAAAATTCAGGAAATAGCATAGTAGTGGATGTCGCTGTCAGCATAAACCCGAAGCAGATACCGATAGTGCGGCGGTAAAGCGCTCTCACCCGTTCGAAATTCTTGGCCCCGTAATTGTAGCTGATAATAGGCGTCATTCCCTGGGTAAAACCGTTGATCGGTGCCGCAAAAAGCTGCATAACACTCTGCATGATTGTCAAAGAGCCCACATGCAGATCGCCACCATAGGTCTGTAACCCGTGATTCAGTACGATACTGATAAAGCTCTCTGTGGCACTCATGATAAAGGGAGATATCCCCAGTGAAAAAATACTGAACAGTATCTGCCCGTCAAACCGAAGAAACCGCCGGCGTATTTTCAGGGAAGATTTCGGTCCCAACAGAAAACGCATGACCCAGGCTGCACTGCAGGCCTGAGAGATGACCGTTGCAATGGCTGCTCCCCGCACTCCCAGATGCAGTCCAAAAATAAAGACCGGGTCCAGGGCAATATTGATGACCGCTCCAAGCAGCACAGAAACCATTGCCGTTTTAGGCTGCCCCTGACAAATGATAAAAGCATTTAATCCCAGCGCCACTTCCACAAAAAGAGTACCCAGCAAATAAATGGACAGATAATCCATAGCATAGCCGATGGTTGCGTCGCTGGCACCAAACATATATAGCAGCGGCTTCTGAAAAGTATAAAAGAAAAGCATCAGAACCACGGTACAGACTACCAGAAAGCTTACACTGTTGCCTAATATTTTCTCCGCATGCTCTCTGTCCTGTTTGCCAAGCCAGATGGCAGCTAAAGGTGCTGCACCGTTGCCGATAAAAGCTGAAAAGGCAGACACAAAAATCGTGATACAAAAGGTAACGCCTACTCCTGTCAGTGCATTGGCCCCTACTCCCTCCATATGTCCGATATAGACACGGTCAATAATGCTATACAGTATATTAATAATCTGCGCCAGGATGGACGGAAACGTCATACTGACCATCAATTTTCCGATAGGTTGTGTTGCCATCCGCTCCTCGCGGGTCATTGTTACTCCGTCTGCCATAACAGTTTGTAGTCCCTTCCCAGTCTATTTTCTTGCATACGTTTCTAATATCTGCTACGATATTCGTGATTGTTGCAGCATTTTCATTTCATCACTAGCCTGCATAGAAAATCATAACAGACTTTACAGATATAGCAAACAGACTATGGCGAATCACTTTTCCATAAAAATAACAAAGAGATTTATAGAGGATAGTCAAATGAGAAACTTACGAAAAATACTATCAGCCCTGTTCCTACTATTCCTGTGTGATTTCCATTTCACACCGCTTTCCGTTTTAATTTTCTTCTATATTAATATATTCCCGGAATTAACCTTCCGCAAAACCTCTACGGTACGCAACAAAATATTGGAAGACGGCGTATGTCTGTTGGAGCTTTTTCTTGTTACCGTCATCGCCGCACCTGCATGCTTCCTGATCAGTATGTGGTTCGACAAAACATCACTTCCGGATGACAGCTCAGCCTGGCTTGCTCTATTACCAAAACTTCTTCTATGGATTGTCAGCGAAGCCATCCTATTCTGGAACGGAATCCTGCGGGTCTATCTCACTTCCGTACAGCTTGGCATTAAATGGCGTATCATCGGAATCCTCTGTGGATGGATTCCTGTCGTCCACATCTGGGCACTATGTAAGATTATCCATATCACTTCCGCGGAAGTACAGTGTGAAAACGAAAAATATCTTCTTAATGAAATCCGGGCGGAAAACCGGGAGTGTCAGACCCGCTATCCGCTTCTTCTGGTACACGGCGTCTTCTTCCGTGACTTCCGATTCTTTAATTACTGGGGCCGAATTCCCATGCAGTTGAAAAAGAACGGAGCTGACATCCACTATGGCTGCCAGCAGTCTGCCGCTTCCGTTGCCAACTGTGGAAAAGAACTGGCCAAACGCATCGAAACCATCGTACAGACTACAGGCTGTGAAAAGGTCAATATCATTGCCCACTCCAAGGGCGGTCTGGACAGCCGCTATGCCATCAGTGTCTGTGGTGCTTCTCCTTACGTGGCATCGCTGACCACCATCAACACACCGCACCGGGGCTGTATCTTCGCCGATTATCTGCTGGATAAGATTCCTGAGCGGGTACAACAGCGTGTCGCCCGCACCTATAATGCGGCTCTGTCCAAATGCGGTGACCATGATCCCGATTTTCTGGAAGCTGTCCGGGATCTGACTGCCTCCGCGTGTGCCCGCCTGAACCAACATCTTCCGGACGATCCCTCAATTTATTATCAGAGTGTTGGCAGTACAATGAACCATGCCGCCAGCGGCCGTTTTCCTCTAAACATGTCCTATCCTCTCGTCAGGCACTTTGATGGGGCAAATGACGGACTGGTCGCTTTGGACAGTATGCAATGGGGCAGCAGCTTTATCCGTCTGCAGATACCTGAAGGCCGCGGCATCTCCCACGGCGATATGATTGATCTGAACCGTGAAAACATCCCCGGCTTTGATGTCCGTGAATTCTATACAGGTCTGGTCAAAGACTTGAAAGAAAGGGGCTATTAATTTTTCTGCTTCTTTCAGCTCTGCCGGCCCGTTATCGTTACCGCACGGATTTGATATTGCGCCTGTATTCATTAGGTGTACTGCCTGTGATTTTCTTAAACTGCCTGTTAAAATTGGAAAGGTTGCTGTAGCCGCAATCAAACGCAACATCTGATATCGTCTTATCCGTATCAGTCAGTGCTTCACATGCCGCATTGACGCGTAACTGTGTTAGATGCTCAATAGCACCTACTCCGACTGCCTTTTTAAAGCATCCCATAAAATAGCTCTTGCTGAGATTGGAAAGCGCGGCAAGCTGGCTGATCGAAATATTCTCCTGAAAATTGTCCATCATAAACTCAAGTGCCGGACGGACCAGCTCACTATAACTGATACCGGCATCCTTCCTGCTGATAAGCTTCGAATTGTTTTCCATGAGCCAGAATAAGCGTAACAGTTCACTCTTCATCAGGAGATCCAGTTGCGGCCGATTACCTCTGACATAAGAAAAAATACGGTCAACTGCTCCTTTTAGTTCAAAGTAACCGTCAGTCTCCGGAGTGATGGGTATATTTATCTTCATACTTCCATTGATGATAGGACGAATACATTCCGTTGTACTTCTATCATTGCTGTTCACACCAAGCATGATCGGATGGAACACAAGGGCATGATATACCAGCGCCTGATTCTGACAGGGATATGCTGCATGCAGCATATTGGGCGGCAGGATCAACAGACTGCCCTCCTTAGCAACAAATCTGTCATCTCCGCAGATAAATTCTCCTTCCCCCTGAAGAATACAATTGATTTCAAATTCCTTGTGCCAGTGCATCGGAACATTCATAAAACATTCCGGAATGCGACATTCATAGAAACTGTATGGTATGGCAGCTGTACTGTGCTGTCTCTTTTCTTCCTTTTCTCTACTCTGCATAGCTTATATTTTCTCCTCTAAAATAAAGCCATCGGAATAATAGTATAGTATCACTTTTCAATAGCATTTTTCTAGCATTCGGTGTTAGATAAGAGTATCATATCATTATATAAATCCGTATTCAAGATAACATAAGGAGGTTTGCTATGAGATTTGTAAATGATAATGGTGCATTGGTATTTTATCATCTGGGCGAAACCGTCAGGATCGAAGCCTGGGGCAAGGATTCTCTTCGTGTACGTTCCACCATGTTCTCCGGTTTTACCGGTAATGCGTGGGCTTTAACAGAGCCCGTGGAAAAATGTAACACCGAGATTTCCATTGAAGAGGAAGACCACTGGGTGGGTGACGGCACGATTGACAAGAAGGAATTTGCAACCATCAGAAACGGCCGCATCAAGGCAGTAGTCAATTTTGTGGGAATCATCTCCTTCTACAAAGATGATAAACTGACTCTGCGCGAGTATTTCCGTTCCTACGACGGTACACTGTCCAGGGAGAGCAGATGTCTTAAAGTAATCAACCGCCAGTGGAAAGGAATTATCGGCGGAAGCGACTATTCCCTGGATTTAAAATTCGAGAGCAATGATGGTGAGAAAATCTTCGGTATGGGACAGTATCAGCAGTCCTGTATGGATCTGAAAGGCTGTGTACTGGAACTGGCACAGCGCAATTCCCAGATCTCTGTTCCCTTTGCAGTATCTTCTCTGGGCTACGGATTCCTGTGGAACAACCCGGCAGTCGGACGCGTTACCTTCGGCAAAAACTATACCGAATGGATTGCACGGGCAACCAAGGAGATGGATTACTGGATCACAGCCGCAGATACCCCGAAACAAATTCTGGAAAATTATACGGCTGTTACAGGACACGCAGAGATGTTCCCGGAAGATTTGATGGGCTTATGGCAATGTAAACTGCGTTACCGGACACAGGATGAAGTTCTCACCGTAGCACGTCAGTATCAGAAGGAAGGCATCAAGATCGACCAGATCGTTATTGACTTCTTCCACTGGACCGTACAGGGCGACTGGAAGTTTGATGAGAAATACTGGCCTGACCCGAAAGCAATGGTAGACGAGCTGCATTCCATGGGAATCAAAGTAATCGTATCCGTATGGCCCTCTGTTGACCGTAAGAGTGAAAACTTCGGTCCGATGATGGAAAGAGGACTACTCATCAAAACAGAGCGCGGTGCAGCACAGACCTATGATTATCAGGGAGATTGTGTAGAAATCGATCCTTTCAACCCGGAAACCAGAAAATATGTATGGGAAGTTTGTAAAAAGAACTACTATGATTACGGCATCGATGCTTTCTGGTTAGATAACTCAGAACCGGATTACGGTGTCTATGACTTTGAAAATTACCGCTACTGTGACGGCCCCGCACTGGAGATCAGCAACATGTATCCACAGATGTACAGCCGTGTATTCTATGATGAAATGAGCAAGCTCGGAAAAGGTCCTATAGTCAATCTGCTCCGTTGTGCATGGGCAGGTTCCCAGAAATACGGTAATGTAGTATGGTCCGGAGATGTGCCGAGCACCTTTGAGGCCTTTGCCGACCAGTTACAGTGCGGTCTGAATATGGGACTTGCAGGAATCCCCTGGTGGACAACTGATATCGGCGGCTTTATGACAGATGATGTCAATGATCCCGACTTCAGGCAGCTCCTGATTCGCTGGTATCAATTTGCAGTGTATTCTGCCGTACTGCGTATGCACGGAGACCGCGGACCTTATAACATCCCACCGTTAGATGACAGAGACTGGGGCGGCGGCTATCTGCATACAGGACAGCCCAATGAACTGTGGAGCTACGGCGAAGATAATTATGCCATCATGAAGAAATACTACGATATCAGAATTTCCATGCATGATTACATCAAGAAATTATATGAGGAAGCACATGTAAACGGCTCTCCGCTGATCCGTACCATGTTCTACGAATTCCCGCAGGATGCTAAATGCTGGGAGCTTCAGGATCAGTATATGTTTGGTGACAAATATCTGGTAGCACCGATCCTTCACCTTAACGAATTCAAGCGTGAAGTATACCTGCCGGAAGGTAAATGGAAGCTTACCTCTACCGGAGAGGTTTTGGATGGCAATACAACCGTTACCGTAGATGCACCAATTGAATATATGCCGGTATTCGAGCGGATTATGTAATATATGTAAGAGTACTCCTGTAAAGTCAAGAAAGGTTTGCTGCCCGGCGAACCTTTCTTTTGATTATTTCCTCATATTTCTCAGCGTCAAACACCTACCATCTCCACACTTCATATTCCTTGAATAACTTCTCCTGATACTCTTTATCCTGAGCCGCACGAAGCAGATCTTCTGTACGGTTCTG
>JALETS010000064.1 GCA_022781395.1 Lachnospiraceae bacterium
CAAATGAAGTTTCCGGGCAGAAGCATCCCGGTGACAATGTAGTAACAACTCTTGATGTGAATTTACAGGAAGTTGCCTATCAGTCACTCGGCTTCTATAAGGGTGCTATTATTGTAACAGAGCCTTCCACCGGTAAGATTCTTGCCATGGTATCAAAACCGGATTTTGACCCCAATGAGATTGATGCGATCTGGGACGATCTGCTGGCTGATAAAGAAAGCAGTGTACTTTTAAACCGCGTTACACAGGGATTATATCCTCCGGGTTCAACCTTCAAGATTATTACTGCATTGGAATATATCCGTGAAAATCCGGATTCATACGACCAATATACATTTCAGTGTAACGGACGTTTTAGTTATGGAGAAGACACTATTAATTGTTATCACGGAACGGCACATGGTTCTGAAAATTTTACCAAATCCTTTGCGAAATCATGTAATTCTTCTTTTGCCAATATTGGAATGCAGTTAGATCGTATAAAATTTGCTGATACGTTGAATTCATTACTTTTTAACGAAGAGTTGCCGGTTACCTTCGCATATAGCAAGAGTAGTCTGATCATTAATGATTCAACTTCTGACTCAGATGTAATGCAGGCATCAATTGGTCAGGGAACAACACAAATTACACCACTGCATTTGAATATGATTACAAATGCCATTGCAAATGACGGTGTTCTGATGAAACCTTATCTTGTGGACCATGTAGAAAATTTTGAGGGATCAATTATTAAACAATTTAGTCCCGACACCTATAAAAAAATGCTTTCCCAGGAAGAATCCGATATCCTAACCGGATTAATGCAGGAAGTTGTAAACAGCGGTACCGGAACGAAATTATCCGGTTTGTCCTATACGGCGGCCGGAAAGACGGGTTCAGCAGAATACAATGCTGTTAAGACAGATTCCCATGCATGGTTTACTGGCTTTGCACCGGTAGAAAATCCGCAGGTTAGTGTTACAATCATCATTGAAGGTGCCGGTTCGGGCGGTGACTATGCCGTGCCGATTGCAAAAAGAATTTTTGATGCATATTTTGGCACATAGGAGGAATGAATATGATAGAAGCGGTAAGCTGCGGAGGAGTTGTCATTTTCCGTGGGAAAATACTTGTCCTTTATAAACATTTTCATAATAAATATGAAGGCTGGGTGCTGCCAAAGGGAACGGTGGAAGAAGATGAGAAGTATCCTGAAACAGCGCTTAGGGAGGTAATGGAGGAATCCGGTGCAAAAGCTACCATAAAGAAGTACATTGGAAAGAGTCAATACACTTTCAATGTTCCTGAGGATATTGTTTCCAAAGATGTTCATTGGTATCTGATGATGGCAGACAGTTATTACAGTAAACCGCAAAAAGAAGAGTATTTCACAGATTCCGGCTATTATAAATATCATGAGGCTTATCATTTATTGAAGTTTCCAAACGAAAAACAGATTCTGGAGAAGGCCTACAATGAATATTTGGAACTGAAAAAGAACAATCTGTGGATAAAATAGAAATAGTCAGGCATTAAAGCCTGACTTTCTGAAATTTGTACATATATTCTAGTAAATAGCAACAATATCCAAATCTGTTTCTTTAGAAAGATCAATGAACTGTTCTCCAGATTTGAGCAGTGGTCTGGAAAGATGCTGCTGATTGATCATGTTGATTTCTGCTTCCACATCATTAGTCAGCCGCACCTTAAATCCAAGCTGTGTAGTAGCAATATGTTCCAGAATCGGACGAAGAATGGCTTCATCGTATTTAATATATCCATCTTTCTCAAAATTAGCAATAACCTGAAAAGGATTCAAAGACTGTCTATACGTTCTGGCCGAAGTCATAGCCTCATAGGCATCAATAATAGCAATATATTTTGCAAAAACATCAATCTTATCCGTTTTGAGTCTGGAAGGGTAGCCGGAACCATCACAGCGTTCATGATGCATCAGGGTTGCTTTGATAACATGTTCATTAAGATTCTGTTCTTTTAACAGATCAAATCCCAACATTGTGTGTGTCTTTAGCTTTGTGAATTCAAGTTCCGTCAGTTTACCGGGTTTCCAAAGTAATTCCTGCGGAAGCTTCAGTTTACCAATATCATAGAAGAAACCACATTGAATCAACAGGAAAATATCTTCTTTAGAAAGGCTAAGCCATGTGCCGAACACTCCGGCAATCAATGCAGAATTCAGACAATGCGCATGAGTCATATCATCTTCACTTGGGAGCATATTGTAGAGGAAATCAAGAAGCTGTTCCCCGTTACGGGCGCAGGAAGAAATTTTGACATATAATTCCATCAATCTGTTCATACGAACCGGGATACCCTGTTCCACAAAATCTGTCATAAGCTTTCTGTAAATGGGCATGCAGTCATTATATGTAAATTCAAAATATTTAAATTCTGTACTTAAACGGACTTTCTCAAAATGCGTAGTGGCATAGTCGATTTCTTCTTTTATGGATACACACATAATAGAATGACGGGCAAGTTTTGCAATTACCGTTTCATCTACCACAGTATCTTTTGGATAAATCAGGTCATTTTGATAGCTATATACATCTTCACCGATTACCATTCCGTTTTTTAAAGCCATGCGGGCGATTGTTTTCATATGTTAGTACCACCTTTTGTAAAAGTCTCTGTTTTATAGTATAATTCTTTTGTAAAATAAATCAATATGTAAGATCATCTATTTAATTCGGATAAAATATGATAAAATAGGTTTTAATTTGGAAATGATATTACTGATAGGGGAATGCAATGAAGTTTTATAGAAATCTCTATGTGGGGGATACTATTAAGAAACCCAATAAGATAAAACGAAAATTAAAAAAATACGCAAAACTTCCCAATATTTATGTGATTGCCTATATGCAGGAGAATAAACGATTGGAGATCTATCACAGTCTGATGATGCAGCAATGGTATTATAAAGAACATCAGCCCTATATTATCGGAATTGCCACCACTCAGGAAGAGGCAATGGAAATTATTCAACAGATTGCTGAGGAAGCTCTTTGCAAAACAGGACAGGCTGATCTGATTTCCTATTTGTTTAAAGGAAACAGGAATCAGCAAACATAGATATAATATGTGAGAAAAGGAACGTAATAAAGCCATATGTTACATATCGTATTGCTTATTTTAAAAATTATAGGAATCATATTGTTATGTATCTTAGGCATTCTGCTTCTTGGTATTGTATGTGTTCTTTTTGTTCCGGTAAGATATAGGATTGAACTGAACAGGATAGAAGGGGAAGATGAACCGCCAATTGTGGTAAAAGTCAGGATTACATGGTTGCTGCATCTGTTGAATATTCTGATTCAATATCCTGCAAAAGTGTCTGTCCGGGTAAGAATACTTTTCTTTACTCTGTTTCGAATACCTAAGAAAATGAAGCATTCCAAATCAAAAGTGCAGAAAACGGATAGTAAGGATATACAATTAAAAGAGCAAACAGCTGATGAAGGACTATTAAACCCTGAACCACAGATACCCGAGCATGAACCTTTTCAGGCTGAAGAGACCTCGCATACCAAAGAACATTACAATCTGAAAGAAAAGTGGCACAAATTAACGGAAACGATTCAACACTTTTTCTGTAAGATAAAAGAGGTGTTTCAAAATATACAGTACACAATCGAGCATTTCTGTGATAAAATAAAATCTGTATCGAATCAAATAGAATATTACAAGAAAGTTGTATCAAGTGATGCATTCCAACATTCCTTTCAATTATGTAAAGGAGAGTTATTTTCCATTCTAAAAAGTCTGCGTCCACAAAAATTTAATGCAGATATCGTTGTGGGAACAGATGATCCTGCCACTACCGGAGAAATTCTTGCTATTTGGGGCATGTTATACCCGATAATTGGAGAACATGTGAATATAACCGGAGATTTTGAACAGAGTCGCTTAGAAGGGCATGTTCTGGTAAAGGGCAGAATTAGAGCAATTACCTTTGTAAAAGCAGCAATACGAGTATATTTTAATAAAGATATCAGACAATTAATTCATTTATTGAAAAAGGAGGCTGCATAAATGGCAGAAAACAATTTTACCGGAGTAATAGAATCCCTTATGAAGGGAATGAATGCCGTAATCGGAACAAAAACAGTAGTTGGAGATGCCACACAAGTAGGTGATACCATTATACTGCCACTTGTAGATGTCAGCTTTGGTGTTGGCGCAGGGGCAAGTTCCGGAGATAAAAAGAATGGTGGTGCTGGCGGGTTTTCCGCGAAGATGTCTCCAAGTGCCGTATTAGTCATTAAGAACGGCTCAACAAAGCTTGTAAATATCAAGAATCAGGACACCATTACCAAAGTGCTGGATATGATACCGGATATTGTTGATAAATTTACATCACCTAAAGAAGAAATGATGGAAGATGATGCTGCTGTCGACATTGCTTTCCCGGAGCAGAAAGATTAAGAACGGATATAGAATCATTTTGGTATCCGCTTCATATAGTATAATAAAAGCATATGCAGGAATATTATCTTGAAGAAATTAATTGGTTTTGTCGCTGTTTGTGTTGCATGTGGAATGCTGTTTATGCTTTTCCTTACCAATCGATTTATTGGTTTGGTTCTTATTATTTTGTTGTTGCTGGTTGGTTATAACTTCTTTTATTGTGATTGAATGATGCAATAATCACAGTTTATTTGGAAGGCTTAAAGAAAGAAACGGTTATTTATGGACAATTTCGAAGAAATATTAGTACACGGCTCTGAAGAAGATCTGCAGGAGCTGAAAGCCTGGCTGTTTCAGGAGAATATCAGGCTTGCAACAGCACAAAAAGAATTAGAAGGTCTGCAGGAAAAATTTCTGAAAGAGAAGATACAGTTTCAGGATGAAATGAAACTGTTAAATCATAAGATATTAAGTGAACGTCAGCGGCTTAAAGAGGATAATCAGTTTTTTGCCAAGAAAATGGAAATTCTTCAGAATGGTTTTCAGCAATTGGATATTGATCGCAGAAGACTGGATAAAGAATGGGCTAAGTTGTCTGCGGAAAAAGAATTACTGAGCGAACATTCCTCTTACGAGAAAAGCCTGGATGTATCCGTTTTCTTTCAAGGTGTTAAGAATCCATTAGCTTTGAAAAAGCGGTATAAGGATCTCATCAAAATATTTCATCCGGATAATCTGGCAGGAGATAAGGATATCATTCAACGGATCAACAGGGAATATGAAAATCTGAAAAGCGAGTATGAGAGCTTTCGGCAGGCATAAATCGATAAAAACTACAATAAAAAAGACCCTTCCGTGTGGAGTGGTCTTTTATTATTATGTTCGTTTGACGAGCAAATTCTTCGTAATTCTAAGCTCTTTCAACTTTACCGGCTCTTAAGCAACGTGTACAAACATGTAATTTCTTAGCTGCACCATTCACTTTACACTTAACACTCTGAACATTAGAATTCCAAATTCTGTTAGATCTTCTATGAGAATGGCTTACGTTGTTTCCAAAATGAGCGCCTTTACCACAAATATCACATTTAGCCATCTTTGCACCTCCTAACGATACAATCGATTCTTAATTTATCGCTTACGCAACATTTGTATAATATCAGAAAGTTAACAAGATTGCAAGCAAAAATTATATATTTATATTTTTTGTTTCTTTTTTTTGCATATCGGGTTATAATAGCAATATATGTCTCAAGTATTTAGGAGGAGGTTATTTATGAAAGTTTCTTCAATGGATACACATATGGGGAATATTTCTATCGATCAGGAAGTGATTGCACAGTTTGCCGGTACTGTAGCCATGGAGTGTTTTGGTGTAGTAGGTATGGCTGGTATGAGTGTAAAAGACGGTCTCGTGAAATTACTGAAAATGGATAGTATGACGCGTGGTATTCAAGTATTTTTGAATAATAATAAGCTGACATTAAATTTTCATATCATTGTTTCCTACGGAGTCAGCATCCTTGCGGTGTCAGATAATTTAATTGACAGCGTGAAATATAAGGTGGAAGAGTTTACCGGAATTGAAATAGAAAAAATCAACATCTTCGTTGAAGGTGTAAGAGTGATTGACTAAGGGAGGAACAATAGAGTGGCTTCAAATATAATTGATGCTAAGATGATGGCAAAAATGTTCTTAGCAGGAGCAAAAAATCTTGAAAGTAAAAAAGAATGGATTAATGAATTGAATGTTTTTCCGGTACCGGACGGTGACACCGGAACCAATATGACTCTGACAATTATGTCAGCTGCTAAAGAAGTATCCGCTTTGCATGATATGGGAGATTTGGACATGACTTCCTTATGCAAGGCAATTTCTTCCGGCTCTTTACGTGGTGCCAGAGGTAATTCGGGTGTTATATTATCCCAGTTGTTCCGCGGTTTTACCAAAGGTGTAAGAGAATATGATGAAATTACCATCCCCATACTGGCTTCCGCTTTTGAAAAGGCGGTAGAAACAGCATACAAAGCAGTTATGAAACCCAAAGAAGGCACCATCCTGACTGTTGCCAAAGGAGGTGCAGTCAAAGCAAGAGAATTGGCAGATGAAGGCATCGAAGACATGTCCGAATTTTTATCTCAGATAATTGCTTATTCCGACGAGGTTTTAGCACAGACTCCGGAAATGCTGCCGGTGTTAAAGCAAGCCGGCGTCGTTGACTCCGGCGGTCAGGGGTTGATGCAGGTCTTGAAAGGCGCCTATGACGCTTATCTGGGCAAAGAGATTGATTTTACGCTTAGTACAGACATCAATGTTTCTGCCGGAAGCCGATCCGCAGTTGGGAATCTTGACGCACAGGCCAATGCAGAGATTAAATTTGGGTATTGCACCGAATTTATCATTATGTTAAATAAAGTCTTTAACATCAAGGCAGAGATGGATTTCAAAGCATATCTTGAATCTATTGGTGATTCTATTGTGGTTGTTGCAGACGAAGACGTGGTCAAGGTACATGTACATACCAATGATCCCGGTCTTGCTATTCAGAAAGCATTGAAGTATGGCGCATTATCCAATATGAAAATTGATAATATGCGCCTTGAACATCAGGAAAAGTTATTTAAGCTTTCCCAGAAAGAAACCGCAGAGAAAAAAGAAGATAATCTTCCAATGCCAAGAAAAGATGTTGGTTTTATAGCCGTATCTGTCGGAGCGGGTATCAATGAAATCTTTAAAGGATTAGGTGTTGACTACATTATCGAAGGTGGACAGACCATGAATCCAAGCACGGAAGATATGCTCAATGCTATAGATAAAGTGAATGCCGATACTATCTTTATTCTTCCAAATAACAAGAATATCATTCTTGCAGCTAATCAGGCACAGTCTCTTGTAAAAGAGAAAAAGATAGTTGTAGTCCCAACCAAAACAGTTCCTCAGGGAATTACGGCAATCATTAATTATGTGCCGGATTTATCCGCAGAAGACAATCTTGAAACAATGATGGGAGAAATGAATAAGGTTTCTACCGGACAGGTAACTTATGCGGTAAGGGATACAAATATTGATGGAAAAGAAATAAAGCAGGGCGATTTCATGGGAATTGGAGATGACGGAATTCTTGCCGTGGGAACTGATGTTGCTGATATTACAGTTAATATGATTGCTGAGATGATGCTTGGCAACTCAAATAATGAAGAATATGAACTGATCAGTATATACTATGGTGAAGAGATCACAGAAGAAGCTGCTGAAACGCTGCGTGACAGAGTGGCAAAGCAGCATCCTGACTGTGATATTGAGTTGCAATATGGCGGTCAACCGATTTACTATTATATTGTATCAGCAGAATAATATTTCCGATACCGCTTTTAATCCCCCGATCTTCATCGGGGGATTTTCATATCAGGAATAAAGCGGATTGTATAAATATTAGGAAAGGATCAACTTATACCATGAAACTGACTGATCTGAAAGGGGTAGGTGAAAAGACTGCCGGACTATTTGAAAAATTGCATATTACCACTGCCGAGCAGCTTGTACATTATTATCCAAGAGATTATGAACAGTTCTCAGAGCCGGTAGCTTTAGACTGCGCCGAGGAAGAGTCGCTTGTAGCAGTATCAGGACAGATTATGGGAAATATCGCCACCAGACATGTATGTGGATTAAGCATTACCACCTTTAAATCAGTCTGCATAGGTGGCGAGCTTTATCTGACCTATTTTAATATGCCATATCTAAAGAATAGTCTAAAGCAGCATATAACCTATATTTTCCGGGGGATTCTTCATCGGAAGGGGAATCGTTATGTAATGGAGCAGGCTAAAATCTATCATCCTGAAGAATACGGTAATCTGGTTGGTAAAATGCTTCCTATCTATTCTACTACCAAAGGCTTAAGCAATCATACCATTGTAAAGGCCGTGCAACAGGCAATGGCAAGAGTCGATCTTTCTTTTGAGTATCTTCCAATCGAAATTATGGAAAAAGAAGGCTTTTGTTCTGTAGATTATGCTGTCAGACAGATGCACTTTCCTACAGATAAATCCGAACTGATCAAGGCAAGAAAGAGACTGGTTTTCGATGAATTTTTCCTGTTTATCCTAATGCTTCGACGCATGCGGGATACCAATCAGGAATTGGAAAATCATTATCCGATGATTGAAGTTGCAGAAACCGAACGCATGATAGAAGCTTTGCCCTATCGTCTTACATCTGCACAGCAGAAGGTATGGTGCGAAATACAGTCCGATCTGACTTCACGCCATACTATGAACCGTCTTATACAAGGGGATGTTGGCTCAGGTAAAACGATCCTTGCTTTTCTTGCACTTATTATGTGTGTGGCAAATGGCTATCAGGGCGCTTTGATGGCTCCTACGGAAGTTCTTGCTGCGCAACATTATGAAACCCTTATTAAAATGAAAGAAAAGTACCATTTGTCAATCCACCCTGTGTTGCTGACAGGTTCTGTATCCTCCAAAGTCAGGAAGGATATCTATAAACGGATAGAAGACGGCACAGCAGATATTATTATCGGTACGCACGCATTGATTCAGGATAAAGTATTATATCACAATCTCGCACTTGTTATTACCGATGAGCAGCATCGTTTCGGAGTGCGGCAACGGGAAAGTCTGGCGCAGAAAGGAAATACGGTACACGTGCTCGTTATGAGTGCAACACCGATTCCAAGGACTCTGGCAATTATCTTATATGGAGATCTTCATATTTCTGTGTTGGACGAATTACCTGCCAACCGATTGCCCATAAAGAATTGTGTTGTTAACACTTCATATCGGGAAACAGCCTACCGTTTTATTGAAAAAGAGGTGTCTGCCGGAAGACAGATTTATATAATATGCCCAATGGTGGAAGAAGGCGAAATGGGAGATTTGGAAAATGTTAACTCTTATACTGCAAAATTAAAACAGATACTTCCTCCAACCATCCGGATTGCCTCCCTGCACGGAAGAATGAAGCCCGCAGACAAGAATCGTATCATGGAAGAATTCGGTGCCCATCGCATTGATGTACTTGTATCCACCACCGTTATTGAGGTTGGTATCAATGTTCCAAATGCTACGGTTATGATGGTAGAAAACGCAGAACGCTTCGGTCTGGCACAACTCCATCAGTTGAGAGGCCGTGTAGGAAGAGGCAGGGAACAGTCCTACTGTATATTTGTCAGCAGTTCTGACAAACCGGAAACAATGAAGCGGCTTAAAATCCTGAATGAATCCAATGACGGTTTCTACATTGCCAGTCAGGATTTGAAATTACGAGGGCCAGGTGACCTATTCGGAATCAGGCAAAGCGGCGATCTGCATTTTGTGCTTGGCGACATTTTTCAGGATGCAGCACTTCTTCAATGCGCCAGTGACTGGGCTGACCATATTCTTTTGGAAGACAGTGATTTGCTACACCCGGAACATGCCGGATTAAGAGTTATTTTAGAGCAGCCCGCGATAAATGAGGTTGACTTTAGAACTATCTAAAAGTAATATGTTTATAAAGCGTTTTTTGTTCAGAGAATAATCAGAAAATTGATAGAAATTGGAGAAACAGAACCTATATGGCAACTAAAATTGCAGTAGTTACAGACAGTAATAGTGGTATAACCCAAAAGCAGGCAAAAGAATTGCAGGATAAAGGTCATGCCCTTTATGTATTGCCTATGCCCTTTATGATAAACGAAGAAACTTTCTATGAAGACATAACATTGACGCAGGAACAATTCTATGAGCAGCTTGCCAAAGGAGCTGACGTTATTACCAGTCAGCCCACGCCCGATTCTATTATGCAGTTATGGGACAATCTTTTACAGGAATATGATGAAATCGTGCACATTCCCATGTCCAGCGGCTTAAGCGGTTCCTGTCAGAGCGCTCTGATGCTGGCAGAAGAATATGACGGCAAAGTGCAAGTAGTCAACAACCAACGTATTTCCGTGACACAGAGACAGTCTGCAATGGACGCACTTACTCTGATCAATCGCGGAATGAATGCCGTCGAAATCAAACAGTTTCTGGAAGAAGATAAGTTCAACTCCAGTATCTATATCATGTTGGACACGCTGTATTATTTAAAGAAAGGCGGTAGAATAACCCCTGCCGCGGCAGCTCTTGGCACGATTCTTAAGTTGAAACCTGTCCTACAGATTCAGGGAGAGAAGCTGGATGCTTTTGCAAAAGCAAGAACTGCATCCCAGGGCAAAACCATTATGATGAATGCTATCCGCAATGATATGGAGAAACGCTTTGGCGGTGCAGACAAAGACCGTATCTGGTTGCAGCTTGCATATACCTATGATCTGGAAGCTGCCAATCAACTTAAAGAAGAAGTTTCACAGGTATTTCCGGGCTTTGACATCCATATGGACCCTTTATCTTTAAGTGTTGCATGTCATATCGGACCGGGTGCACTTGCAATTGCATGCTGTGTCAGGATTTAATGCTTCATCAGGATTACAAAGCAGAATGTATCATGTTAAAGTGTGGGAGAGAACCTTCTTTCGAAGAACCTTTCACACTTTATATATTGTAATGAGAGAAAAGTTTAGAAAGGACATTTTTGACCAGTTATGATAAAATATACAGCGACAACCGATGAAAATGAGGTTTCCCGCCAAAAAGAGTATATGAAAAAAGCTGCTGCGTATGTAGCAGAGCTTGAAGCACAGATTGGGCATAAACCGCTGTGCTGTGTAACAACTTTCGGCTGTCAGATGAATGCCAGGGATTCCGAGAAACTGTCCGGTATTTTGACTGAAATCGGCTATGAATTGACAGAGTCGGAGGAGGATGCTGATTTTGTCATTTACAATACATGTACAGTACGTGATAATGCCAACCAACGTGTTTACGGCAGGTTAGGATTCCTTAACAGTATGAAACGCAAAAAGCCCCATCTTCGTATTGCATTATGCGGCTGTATGATGCAGGAGCCTGCTGTTATTGAGAAAATCAAAAAAAGCTATCGGTTTGTGGATCTGATTTTTGGAACCCATAATATTTTCAAATTTGCCGAGCTTCTGGTAACTATGTTTGAGAATCACGAAATGATCATAGATATCTGGCAGGAAACCGATCAGATTGTGGAAGAATTGCCGGTGAACAGGAAATACCCATACAAATCAGGTATTAACATTATGTTTGGATGCAATAATTTCTGCAGCTACTGTATTGTTCCCTATGTACGTGGACGAGAAAGAAGCCGCGATCCCAAAGAAATTATTCGAGAAATAGAAAAACTGGTGGCAGATGGTGTGGTTGAGATTATGCTGCTTGGCCAGAATGTGAATTCTTACGGCAAAACACTGGAGCATCCTGTCACGTTTGCCCAATTATTGCATGAAGTGGAGCAGATAGAAGGGCTTAAAAGAATCCGTTTCATGACTTCCCATCCTAAAGATTTGTCAGATGAACTGATTGAGGTTATGAAGAATTCCAAGAAAATATGCCGCCATCTGCATTTGCCGGTACAGGCAGGATCTGACAGAATCTTAAAGGCTATGAACAGAAGATATACAAAGGAACAGTATCTGGCACTGGTAGAAAAAATCAAGACAGCGATGCCTGATATCTCACTTACCACCGACCTGATTGTCGGCTTTCCCGGAGAAACTCTTGAGGATGTAGAGGAAACCATAGATATCGTGCAAAAAGTGCAATATGATAATGCATTTACCTTTATCTATTCCAAAAGAACAGGTACCCCGGCGGCTGCCATGGAAAACCAGGTCCCTGAAGAAGTTGTCAAGGAAGGTTTTGACAAGCTTCTTAAGGTAGTGCAGGATACTGCAAAGGATCGTGCTGCGCGTCTTAAGGGCAGTGTTATGGAAGCACTGGTAGAAGAAGTAAACGAACAGGATGCATCCCTGATGACAGGACGTCTGTCCAACAATATGCTGGTACATTTTCCGGCAGACAGGTCTTTAATCGGGCAATTAGTTATGGTATCACTGGACGAATGCCATGGTTTTTATTACACAGGGCATATCGTATAAACAAACTTAGAAAGACGGTTAATACAAATGGCAGAACTTACACCAATGATGCAGCAATATCTGGAAACAAAAAAAGAATATCAGGACTGTATTTTATTTTACAGACTTGGTGACTTCTATGAAATGTTTTTTGATGATGCATTGGTTGCTTCCAAGGAACTGGAAATTACACTTACCGGCAAAAGCTGCGGGCAGGAAGAAAGAGCACCTATGTGTGGTGTTCCTTATCATGCTGTTGACAGTTATTTAAACAAGCTTGTATCCAAAGGCTATAAGGTTGCCATTTGCGAACAGATGGAAGACCCAAAACTGACCAAAGGTATCGTCAAACGCGAGGTTGTCCGTATCGTAACCCCGGGTACCAATCTGGATATTCAGGCTTTGGATGACCGTAAAAATAATTATCTTCTCTGTGTCTGCTATTTTCCCGGCAAAATCGGCATTTCGGTAGCAGATGTTACTACCGGGGATTATTATTTGACGGAAGTAGAAGATATTCGCAAATTGCAGGATGAAATCAACAAATACGCACCTTCTGAATTAATCTGTAATGAGCAGTTTTTTGTCAGTGGGTATGATATAGAAGACTTAAAGAATCGTCTTCACGTATCGGTTTACTCTTTAGACCCTCATTATTTCGACGAAGATACCTGTAGAAAGGTGCTGCTAAAGCATTTTCATGTTACTACGCTTTCCGGCTTGGGCATCGAAGATTTTCCCACGGGACTTATCGCTGCCGGAGCGCTTTTACAGTATCTCTATGAGACACAAAAAACTTCTCTGGCACATTTTACCCATTTATATCCATATCTGACCAGCAAATATATGCTATTAGACAGTTCAACCAGACGTAATCTGGAACTGACCGAAACACTTCGTGAAAAACAGAAGAGGGGTTCTCTGCTTGGTGTGCTGGATCGTACGAAAACTGCCATGGGTGGCAGACTGCTCCGTAAATATATTGAGCAGCCATTGATTGACAAAGAAAAAATAGAGGCTAATCTGGATACCGTGGAAGTATTGGGCAAGAACAGCGTAGACAGGGATGAAATCAGAGAATATCTGAATACAATCTATGATCTGGAACGTTTGCTGGGCAAAATCAGCTATAAGACAGCCAATCCCAGAGATCTGATTGCTTTCCGCAATTCCTTATCCATGCTTCCGGCTATCAAAACATTGCTGGAGGGATTTGATACCCGCGTTCTGAATGATATCCGCGAAAGACTGGATACTCTGGAGGATATTTATCATCTGATAGAAGATGCCATCGTAGATGAACCGCCAATCGCAATCAGGGAAGGCGGTATTATCAAAGAAGGTTTTCATGAGACGATTGATTCTCTTAGAAGAGCCAAAACAGATGGCAAAAACTGGCTTGCAGCATTAGAAGAAGAAGACAGAGAGCGAACCGGCATCAAAAATCTTCGTATCAAATATAACAAAGTGTTTGGTTATTATTTCGAAGTAACCAATTCTTATAAAGATCTCGTTCCTGAAGACTATATCCGTAAACAGACACTTGCCAATGCAGAAAGATATACCACACCGCGTTTAAAGGAATTAGAAGATTCTATTCTAAATGCGGAGGATAAGCTTTATGCACTGGAATATGATCTGTTCTGTGAAATCCGCGATGCTATATTTGCCGAGATTGAAAGAATCCAGAAAACTGCAAGAGCCATCGCCAAATTGGATGTATTTGCTTCCTTGTCTTATGTGGCAGAGCGTAATCACTATGTTCGTCCGATGCTTAATGAAAAGGGTATTATCGATATTAAGGAAGGAAGACATCCGGTTGTTGAACAAATGATACAAAATGATATGTTTATCGCAAATGATACCTATCTGGACAATCAGAAACACTGTATTTCCATTATTACAGGTCCGAATATGGCCGGTAAATCTACATATATGCGTCAGACGGCACTGATCGTCCTGATGGCACAGATCGGCTCCTTTATACCTGCCAAAAAGGCAAACATCGGTGTTGTAGACCGTATTTTTACAAGAGTAGGTGCTTCTGATGACCTGGCAAGCGGCCAGTCTACTTTTATGGTGGAGATGAATGAAGTAGCCAATATCCTTAGAAATGCCACGCCAAACAGCCTGCTGGTATTAGACGAAATCGGACGTGGTACGTCCACCTTTGACGGTCTGAGCATTGCCTGGGCCGTTATCGAGCATATCAGTAATCGTAAAATACTGGGCGCTAAAACATTATTTGCTACCCATTATCACGAATTGACAGAATTGGAAGGTAAAATGGATAATGTCAATAATTACTGTATTGCCGTCAAAGAAAAGGGAGATGACATTGTATTTTTACGTAAAATTATCAAAGGCGGCGCAGATAAGAGCTACGGTATCCAGGTGGCCAAGCTTGCCGGAGTACCGGATATGGTCATTGACCGCGCTAAAGAGATTGTAGAACAACTCAGTGATAATGATATAACCGAAAAAATCCATAATATTGAAGTTAATGTCAAAAATGACAAACACAAACCTGTTAAATATGACGAAGTGGATTTGGAACAGATCTCTCTTTTTGACACTGTAAAGGATGAGGATGTGCTCCAGGAGTTGAAAGAGATTGATGTGACTAATCTGACACCTGTAGATGCTTTGAACACCTTATACCGGCTACAGAATAAGCTGAAAAACCGTTGGTAGAAAGGGTACTAAGATGGCCATAATAAACATACTGGATCATCAGACAATTGATAAAATAGCAGCCGGCGAGGTAGTGGAGCGACCGGCCAGTGTGGTAAAAGAACTGGTAGAAAATGCCATTGACGCAGGTGCTGACGCCATTACTGTGGAAATTAAGGATGGCGGTACTTCACTCATCCGGGTAACAGACAATGGCAACGGAATTGAAAAAAGCCAGATAGAAAATGCTTTCCTGCGACATGCTACAAGTAAAATTACTTCTGCCGATGATTTGACCAGTTTGGTCAGTCTTGGTTTTCGCGGTGAGGCTCTTGCAAGTATTGCCGCCGTAGCCATGGTAGAAATGATTTCCAAAACACCGGAAGAACTGATGGGAATCCGCTATGTTATAGAAGGCGGGGTTCAAAAGGAGAAGGATGAGGTTGGCGCACCCACAGGAACGACCATTCTTGTTCGTAATCTGTTTTATAATACGCCTCCCAGAAAGAAATTTTTAAAACAACCTCAGACAGAGGGCTCCTATGTGGCAGATCTAATGGAGCATCTTGCTATGTCCAACCCTGACATCTCTTTTAAATTTATTTTAAATGGGCAGAACAGATTCTATACTACCGGGAACAATGATTTAAAAGAGATCATATATCGTATTTACGGCAAAGAAATCTCCAAAGAACTGATTCCGCTAGCGCGGACATTTGACGGGATGTCTGTGACCGGTCTGTTGGGCAAACCTGTTATCAATCGTTCCAACCGCAATTATGAAATTTTTTATATTAATGGAAGATATATTCGAAGTACACTGATCAGTAAAGCTATTGAAGAAGGCTACCGCGAGTATCTGATGCAGCATAAATTCCCCTTCTGTGTCCTTCATTTTCAGATTGATACCAACCGGATTGATGTCAACGTACATCCAACCAAGATGGAAGTGCGGATTGCGGACAGTCCGGCATTCTATGAAGCTGTAAAAGAGGCAATCCATGAAGCTCTTCATGTCAGGGAAATGATACCTGAGGTTGTATTGACGGAAAAACCGGTGACAAAAACAAAGATAGAGCAATCAGTTCCGGAGCCTTTTGAGCAGCATAGAAGATTAGAGCAGACCGGTATGCCTGCACGTTCATCTGTCATACAGCAGATTTATGAGAAGAGCAGACCAAATCTGTTGCATGAGACTGCCACATACGGTGCTGATAACGCAACAACACACGAAGCTGATAAACCGGAAGTAAAACAGCAGCAACCCATAGAACCGGAACATCCTATAATCAACCGTGCAGAACAGATGGAACTCTTTGATGATAAATTGCTGTCTTCCAAGGCCAAAGAGCAGTATGAAATCTTAGGACAGATTTTTGATACCTACTGGCTCATTGCTTATCAGGACAAGCTGTTAATCGTAGACCAGCATGCTGCCCATGAAAAGGTTAAGTTTGAACGACTTATGAAACATTTTCGGGAACATGATATTGTTTCCCAGACAATTAATCCGCCCATAATCATTACTTTAAACGGTAGAGAAAAAGAATGTTATCTAAATCATGCCCATGATTTTAAGGCGCTCGGCTTTGTTATTGAAGAATTTGGTGGAAACGAATATGCCATCCGTGGCGTACCTATGGATCTGTACGGCTATGAGGAAAATGAATTCTTTTATGAAATATTGGACGAGCTGGCAGATGAATCGGTAGCCGGTACTCCGGAGAGTATACGCACCCGTATTGCTACCATGGCGTGCAAAGCCGCAGTAAAGGGAAACACACGTATAAGCCGGGCAGAAATGAAGGAGCTTATTGATGAACTGCTGACTCTGGACAATCCATATAATTGTCCCCACGGAAGACCTACAATCATTTCCATGAGCAAATATGAATTAGAGAAGAAATTTAAGAGGATTGTGACCTGATGAATGAAGCATTTGATAAAAAGCTAGTAATCCTGACCGGTCCTACGGCTGTCGGAAAATCCGAACTTGCTGTTCAACTGGCTAAAGAGATCAGCGGAGAGATTATCTCTGCTGATTCCATGCAGGTATATCGGCATATGGATATCGGTTCTGCTAAGATTCTTCCTGAGGAAATGGAGGGCATACCTCACCATCTGATTGACGTACTGGAACCAACAGAAGAATTTAATGTGGTCATTTTTCAGAAGATGGTTAAAGAAGTCATGGAAGAAATTCGACAAAGAGGTCATATACCTATCCTGACAGGCGGTACCGGTTTCTATATTCAGGCGGTGTTATATGACATCGACTTTACCCATAATGACGAAGATTCTCATTTTCGCAGGCAATTAGAACAACTTGCAAAAGACAAAGGAAACGAAACACTATATGAGCGTTTAAAACAGATTGATCCGGAATCCTGCGAATCCATACATCCCAATAATGTTAAGAGGGTCATCCGGGCTATTGAATTTTATGAAAAAACAGGAAAAAAGATTTCACAACATAACAGAGAGCAGCAGGAAAATCTTTCTCCCTATCGTTTTGCCTATTTTGTCTTAAATGATGAGCGGGCTAAGCTCTACGACAGAATTGACAAACGGGTAGAAAAAATGCTTTCTAAAGGACTTGTAGCAGAGGTTGAGAGCCTAAAAAATATGGGATGTACCAGAGACTTGGTATCCATGCAGGGGCTGGGTTATAAGGAAATCCTGGACTACCTAAACGGCAATTGTTCGCTGGAGGAAGCTGTCTACCTGATCAAACGTGATACCAGACATTTTGCAAAAAGACAGCTCACCTGGTTTCGCCGGGAAAAAGAAGTTACCTGGATAAACAAACAGAATTTTGACTACAGCAGTCAAGATATCCTTGATTATATAATAAAAATTTTACAGGAAAGAAGGATAGTATAATCATGATAAGTTTAGTGGAGCAATATAAATTATTCGGCATTTCCAAAGAGGTACTTGCCTTTAGCGAAGAGATTTTATCCTCTCTCAAAAAACGATTTGATGAAATTGATGAAAATGCAGAATACAATCAGCTTAAGGTCGTCCATGCCATGCAGGAATGCAGTGTCAGTGAAGCTTGTCTGTCAGGTACCACGGGTTATGGGTACAACGACCTTGGACGAGATACTTTGGAAAGCGTTTATGCCTCTGTCTTTCACACCGAGGCGGCTTTGGTACGTCCTCAGATTACCTGTGGTACGCATGCACTGGCATTGGCATTGATGAGCAACCTTCGTCCGGGAGATGAATTGCTGTCTCCTGTCGGGAAACCATATGATACCCTGGAAGAGGTTATCGGCATCAGACCTTCCAAAGGTTCCTTAAGAGAATATGGTATTTCCTACAAACAGGTTGATCTGCTTCCTGATGGAGCCTTCGATTATGAGGGTATCCGTAATGCGATTAACGCAAAAACCAAATTAGTGACCATACAGCGTTCCAAGGGCTATCAGACAAGACCTACCCTGTCCGTAACAAAGATTGGTGAATTGATCCATTTTATCAAAGAAATCAAACCTGATGTGATCTGTATGGTGGATAACTGTTATGGGGAATTTGTGGAAATCATAGAGCCGACAGATGTGGGTGCGGATATGGTTGTTGGTTCTCTTATTAAAAATCCGGGCGGAGGACTGGCTCCCATAGGCGGCTATATTGCCGGCAAAGAAGAGTGTGTGGAAAATGCTGCATACCGCCTTACTTCTCCCGGTCTCGGCAAAGAAGTCGGAGCATCATTAGGTGTGCTTTCTTCCTTTTATCAGGGACTTTTTTTAGCACCGACTGTAACAGCCAATGCTTTGAAAGGTGCCATTTTTGCGGCAAATATTTATGAAAGGATTGGTTTCCCCGTTATTCCGGACGGCACAGAAAGCCGCCATGACATCATTCAGGCCGTAACGCTTGGTTCTCCGGAAGGTGTCATTGCATTCTGTCAGGGCATTCAGGCAGCGGCGGCCGTGGACAGTTTTGTCACTCCGGAACCATGGGACATGCCCGGTTATGATTCCAAGGTTATCATGGCTGCTGGAGCCTTTGTATCCGGTTCCTCCATTGAGTTGAGCGCAGACGGTCCGATTGCGCCGCCATATGCTGTATATTTCCAGGGCGGGCTGACTTTTCCGCATGCAAAGCTTGGCATAATGAAGAGCCTGCAAAATCTGATTGATCAGGAAATTATATCCGGGGATTTTCATAAACTTAAGTAAAATTTGGTTTTTTGGTATACATCAAAATCCTGTTGTGATAAAATGAGCGTTGGAGAAAGGAGATTGCTATTTTTATGCGTAAAAACAATTGGTCTTGTTTCCTGCTGATTCTGGCAGGTATTGTAATCGGTGGATTTATTGGAAGTCTTTTCCCGAACAGCTGGCTTAACTACGGACAATCATTTGGACTGTCTTCCCCACTGGTTTTGGATCTCGGAATCCTATGCATAACCTTCGGATTGTCGATTAAAATTACCATTGCAGGCATTCTTGGCGTTGCATTGGGAATCATTATATATCGTTTTATTTAACTGATACATAAGCCCGTCATCTAATGGAGAGAGAAGCTGTCGGGAAAGAGGTTGAATGAAATCATCCAAGTATGAGAACAATGATTATTACAGGCTGCAAAATCTTCCATATGAGAAATTTATTACCTATGGAAGTAAATCGCTGACGGATTCGGAACTGCTTGCAATTCTGCTTCGTACCGGAACCCGCGGAATTAATGCCAGAGAGCTGGGAGAGAAAGTGTTAGCGGAGACTGCCCGTTACGGTAATGGATTACTGGGGTTGTATCACATTCCCCTGCAGGAGCTTATGAAATTGGAAGGTATCGGCAGAGTAAAAGCAATCCAGCTAAAGGCAATTGCCGAGCTTAGCACACGTATTTCACAGGCAAAGGCTAAAAATAATCTTTCTTTCCATAATCCCTATTCTATAGCGGATTATTACATGGAACGTTTCCGACACGAAACAGTAGAGTATATCATGCTTTTGCTGTTTGATTCCGCTTTACATCTGATAAAAGAGATTATTTTATCCAAAGGAACAGTACATGCCTCCCTGTTATCTCCGAGGGAAGTATATATCCATGCTTTTCAGGAACAGGCAGCCAGTATTATGCTTCTGCATAATCATCCGGGCGGTAATCCTACTCCAAGCGAGAACGATCTGACGGTTACGCAGAGGATAATCCAAAGCGGAATTTTAGTGGATATTCCGCTTCTTGATCATATTATAATCGGAGATAATTCGTATTTCAGTTTTCAGGAAAGCAAGCTCATGACTGACATGTCGTGTTCTAAGGACGCAATACAAGAATGAAAGAAAGGGGTAACTACCTTGGCTAACAACGCATTTGGAATTGATTTAGGAACCAATAATATTAAAATATATAACCGTGCTGATGATGAAGTCTTTGTGGAAAAGAACATGATCGCTATCGAAAATAAGAAAACCCTGTTTGCTTATGGGGATTCTGCCTTTGAAATGTATGAAAAGGCGCCCAGCAATATCAGTATCACCTATCCGTTGAGCAACGGTGTCATTGCAGACATACAAAACATGGAGACGCTCATAAAATATTACATGGGCGATCTGATGAAAAACAATATCAAACCCGCGGATTATTATATTGCTGTACCATGGGATGTAACAGAAGTAGAAAAACGTGCTTTTAAAGATCTGATTAAAGAGTCTGATGTAAAGGCTAAAAAAGTCATGATTGTAGATAAAGCAGTGGCAGATGGTCTTGGTCTTGGTATTGATGTCAAGAACTCACAAGGTGTACTGGTTGTAAATGTAGGGTTTGATACAACAGAGATTTCTATTCTGTCTCTGGGCGGCATTGTATTAAGCAAATTGATCAAAGTTGGAGGACGTAAATTTGACGAAGCGATCAAGGCTGCAGTCCGCCGGGAGTATAGCCTTATTATTGGCGGAAAAACAGCTGAAATTGTCAAAACCTCCCTATTAGATCTGGAAGAAAATCAGATAGGTGCTATCGTATACGGAAGAGATATCGTATCAGGTCTTCCTGTAGAACGGGAGATTCCGACTATGCTTGTAGATGAATGCCTGACAGAACACTTCAATACCATTATTGATAATATTAAGGTCATTCTGGAACGTACTCCGCCGGAACTTGCGGCTGATATCTATCGCCATGGTATCTATCTGACCGGCGGTGCTTCCCAGGTCAGCAAACTGGCTCAGCTTATGAGCAAGGGTACCGGTCTTAAGGTCAATGTATCAGAGAATCCGGTTACAAGTGTCGCACTTGGACTTGCCAAGATTATCAATGATGATAATTATAGAAATGTAGCCTATTCAATAGAAGGAATGAGTAAATGAGTCCAATCGTAAAGAAAAAAGGAGAAAAATTTACATTACCAAGTAAATATCTCCTTTTTATTTTAACAATCTTATGCACCGGGATGGTGCTGCTTACCTTTCATACAACAGTATTCAGCGGTCCCTTGAGTTCAGTGGCCGGCTATACAGTCGTGCCTTTCGAGGAAGGTATTAGTGTAATAGGCAGCTGGCTGGCTAATCGTTCCGAAGAGTTAGGGCAGATCAAAGACCTGATTGCCGAAAACGAGTCTTTAAAGCAGCAGGTTGATGACCTGACCATCGAAAATACCAGATTACAGCAGGATCGCTACGAATTAACCAATCTTCGGGAACTGTATAATCTGGATTCTCAATATGATGAATATGAGAAAACAGGTGCCCGCATCATAGCAAGAGATTCCGGTAACTGGTTTTATTCTTTTGTTATCAATAAAGGAACACAGGACGGTATAGCCATAGACATGAATGTAATGGCCGGAAGCGGCCTGGTAGGCAGGATCGTAGATGTAGGACCAAACTGGGCAAAAGTCAAAGCCATTATTGCAGATGATTCTAATGTCAGCGCAATGGTATTGTCCAGTTCCGATAATATGATTGTATCCGGCAATCTGAAATTATATGCATCCGGGGTCATTGAATTCGAACAGCTTGTAGATAGTGATAACGTTGTTGTTGAAGGAGACAAGATCGTTACCTCCAACATCAGTGATAAGTATTTGCCCGGCATTTTGATCGGATATATCAATACCATCAATCAGGATGCCAATAATCTGACCAAATCCGGATATATTACACCGGCAGTTGATTTTGAACATTTGGAAGAAGTACTTGTTATTATGGAATTAAAACAGACTATAGAAGAGTAGGTATCGTATGAAACGCGGAATCGTCACAGCAATTCTAATATTAATATGTTTTTTATTACAGTGTACCGTCTTTCGTTCACTGGCCTTTGGTGGCATTGTCCCCAATCTTCTGATTGTCCTGACGGCTTCCTTTGGATTTATGCACGGAGAGAGAACAGGTCTGCTGATTGGTTTTTTCTGCGGTTTACTGGTAGATATTTTTTTTGCAAGTGTCATTGGCTTTTATGCCATGTTATACATGTATATCGGTTACATGAACGGCAAATTTTCTGCTATTTTTTATCCACAGGATATCAAACTGCCGATTGCGCTCATACTCGGAAGTAACTTTTTGTACGGCATTGCATGTTATGTGATCATGTTCCTTTTACGCGGCAGGTTTGATTTTGGCTATTATCTTGTGCATATTATTCTGCCGGAAATTGTATACACAATTGTCGTGACGTTACTCTTGTATCCGCTGATTCTCTGGATCAATACCTGGCTGGAGCGCGGTGAGCAAAGGAGTGGAAAGAAGTTTGTTTAGCGAATTTATTGCACACATTAAAGAAAACTTCATGAATATGATTACCTCCAGGCTCATCGTATTGATTCTGGTTCTTTTTGGTATGGGCGGATATTTGATCTATACCATTTTTCAATTACAGATTGTGCAGGGAGAAGAATATTTCAACAATTTTCAATTGATGATTACAAAAGAGCGGACCATTCCATCAACCAGAGGTAATATTTTGGATCGTAACGGTAAACTGCTCGCTTACAATGAACTGGCATATTCCGTCACTATCGAAGATGTATATGAATCCGGCAAAGGTAAGAATGCCAGACTGAATGCAACCATCAGCAGACTGATCCAAATGATTGAGGCAAACGGTGACAGTGTAATTAATGATTTTCATGTTATATTGGATAAGAATGGAAATTATCAATATAATGTAGAAGGCACGCAGCTTTTACGTTTTTTGGCAGATGTATATGGTTATCCTTCCATTGATCAGTTGAAAGAAAAAGAAAAAAATGCTACAGCCGATGAACTGATCCAATATTTATGCAGCACTGCCCGCTACGGTATCGGTGACTACACAGATGAAGATGATTCCTCCAGCTTTGTGGAAGGCCTTGGCTATACCAAAGAAGAAATTCTTAAAATTGTCACGATCCGTTATGCCATGAGCGCTAACAGCTACCAGAAATATATATCTACTACGGTAGCAAATAATGTATCTGAAGAAACAGTAGCGGTTGTCATGGAAAATGAAGATGTCCTGGATGGCGTTTCCATTGCCGAGGGAACAGTCCGAAAATATAATGACAGCATTTATTTTGCTCAAGTTATCGGATACACCGGTAAAATCGATCAGGATGAACTAAAAACATTACAAGCCCAGGATCCTTCATACGATTTGAATGATACGGTTGGAAAATCCGGCATTGAAGCTTCCATGGAAATGGAACTGCAGGGTAATAAAGGTTCTGAGACTGTTTATGTCGATAATGTTGGTAAAGTAATAGAAACAAGCGACCGCATAGAAGCCAGTGCCGGAAATGATATTTATCTTACCATTGATGCAGATTTGCAGAAAGCAGCCTATCATATTCTGGAATCCAAGCTGGCAAGTATCCTTCTGGCCAAAATATCTAATATAAAGGAGTATCATGTGCCGGAAGGGGGCAGTGGCGGAGATATTCCGATTCCGATTTATGATGTGTATTATGCCTGTATTAACAATAATATTATTGATACATCACATTTTACATCACAGTATGCAGGTGAGACGGAACAGCAGGTATATGCTGCCTATTCAGACAAAAAATCTCGTGTTTTTGATACTTTGCGGGAAGAATTAACGGAAGCCTGTACCCCTTACAAAGATTTAAAAGAAGAGTATCAGATCTACGAAAGCTATATTGTTTCCATGCTATATGATCATAACATTATTACGGACTCTGCCGTAGACCGTGATGATGAAACCTATCTTGCATGGACTAAGGAAGAAACAATCAGTCTGAATGAATATTTGAATTATGCGATTGCACAGAACTGGATTGATGTTTCCAGGCTTGAAATCAATTCTCAATACTCTGATTCTGTTGAAATTTATAATAAGATTATAGATTATATTTTTGAGCAACTGGACACTAACACTGCTTTCGATAAGAAGATTTACCGTTATATGATAAACAATGATGAATTAACAGGTCGCCAGATTTGTCTTCTTTTGTTAGAGCAGAATATTGTAAATCCGCCCGAAGATGAATTAAGGCAATTTAAAGCCGGCAATGAGACAGCCTATGCTTTCATGCGGAATCGTATCGAACAGTTGGATATTACACCTGCACAGTTGGCATTGGACCCTTACTCCGGTTCGATCGTCATTACCGATATCAATACCGGTGATGTTCTGGCATTGGTATCTTATCCGAGTTATGATAATAATAAAATGGCCAATGGAGTAGACGCTGCCTACTATGCAAGTCTTCGTAACGATTTGTCTTATCCGTTGTTAAATTATGCAACCCAGCAGAAAACGGCACCGGGTTCTACCTTTAAGATCGTATCTGCTACAGCAGGGCTTATGGAAAATATAGTTTCTACTACAGATACCATAACCTGTACGGGCGTATTTGATAAAATATCTCCCCCCGCTAAATGCTGGATTTCTCCCGGAGCACACGGAGCACTTAATGTTTCCGGTGGTATACAGCATTCCTGCAACTGGTTTTTCTACGAAGTCGGATACCGTCTCGGCATCGTAGGCGATACCTATAACAGTGATGTTGCCCTAAATAAACTGGCTAAATATGCAGATTTATATGGTCTTACAGAAACGTCCGGAATTGAAATTGAAGAATATACGCCGGATGTATCAGACACTGATGCTGTTCGTTCTGCTATCGGTCACGGTACCAACAACTATACAACGGTCGGCTTAGCGCGATATGTTACTACTATTGCAAACAGTGGAACATGTTATAATTTAACATTAGTAGACAAAATAGAAAACCAAAACAACGAACTCATTACAGACAATCAGGCCGTGGTGCGTAACAGGATTGATATGGACACCTCCTATTGGAACGCCATTCACACAGGTATGCGCAGGGTAGTAGAAGGAAAAGCCTATTTTTCGGATCTGGATGTTAATGTAGCCGGCAAAACCGGTACAGCACAGGAGAACAGGAATCGTCCAAATCATGCGTTGTTCATAAGCTATGCACCATATGAATCACCTGAAATATCCGTAACAGTTCGTGTGGCAAACGGTTATACATCTGATTATGTTGCACAAATTGCCAAAGATGTTTACGAATATTATTATGGACTAAAAGACGAAAGTGAAATCATTACCGGAACAGCCGGTACTTTGGACGGCGGTTCGATTAATGCAGATTAAAATGGAGGATTATCATGAAAAATCCGGTTATTATTAAAAGTTTTCCGAATGGATTGTCTATTTATCTTGACGAGGAAATGCCTTTTGACCAGCTTCTGAAAGAAATCGGGCTGAAATTTAAAGAATCTGCTCATTTTTTTAAGAATGCAAGTATGGTTCTTTCCTTTGAAGGGCGAAAACTTTCTGATCAGGAAGAACGTATGATCATTAATACCATCACTGCCAATTCAGAGCTGAATGTGATGTGTATTATGGGTAAAAATGAGGAAACAAACAAGAACTATATCAAGGCCCTCCAAAAACTATCTTATCATCAACAGGTTATGGAAAATGCAGGCCAGTTCTATAAAGGCACTTTGAAGGACGGACAGATGCTTGAAACAGAAAACAGTATCATTGTACTTGGCGATGTCTATCCGGGAGCCTGTGTCATATCCAGTAAAGATATTATCATACTGGGGGGACTGTATGGACAAGCCTATGCCGGTGGAAACGGAGAAGACGGGCATTTTGTTGTTGCGCTTGAAATGTCACCTGAAAAATTGAAAATCGGTGATTTCAAATATAAAACATCCGAAAAACAGAGCAAATGGCCTATCAAGCCAAAGGTACAGCCTAAAATTGCTTATGTGGAAGACGGAAGAGTAAAACTAGAGCCTATTACCAAAGAATTACTAAACAATTTGCCGATATAGCAGTCTGCAGATGTTTAGGGGACGATAACGATTCATTTTTCATTTTGGAGGTTTCATATGAGTGAAGTAATTGTCGTCACATCAGGGAAAGGCGGAGTAGGTAAGACCACTACTTCTGCAAATGTTGGTACAGGTCTTGCAGCAATGGGTAAAAAAGTGATCCTCATCGACACCGATATCGGATTAAGAAATCTGGATGTGGTCATGGGCCTGGAAAACCGGATTGTTTATAATCTCGTTGATGTGGTTGAAGGAAACTGCCGCATCAAGCAGGCTATTATACGTGACAAACGATATCCTACACTTTTTCTTCTTCCTTCAGCGCAAACACGAGATAAAACTGCAGTGAATCCGGCCCAGATGGTTAAAATGATAAACCATCTGAAGGACCAGTTTGACTATATCATTCTGGATTGTCCGGCTGGCATAGAGCAGGGATTTCAGAACGCAATCGCCGGTGCCGACAGAGCACTTGTGGTAACTACACCCGAAGTTTCTGCTATCCGGGATGCAGACAGGATCATCGGTCTGCTGGAAGCAAATGAAATACATAAGATTGATCTGATCATTAACCGCATCCGTCATGATATGATCAAACGGGGCGATATGATGTCTGCGGAGGATGTTGTGGATATTTTATCTCTGCCATTGATCGGTCTGGTTCCTGATGATGAAAATGTAGTCATTGCCACCAATCAGGGAGAACCATTAGTAGGTAGTAATACGCTGGCAGGTAAGGCCTATCAGAATATTTGTTACAGAGTGCTTGGCAGGGAGGTCCCTTTTCTGGATTTTGAAAAAGGTATTTCCTTCTGGGCCAGGGTATCAGGTATTTTTCATAAAGGTTAGGAGGGATCAGCGTGTTTAAAAATATATTAAAACGAAAAAGCTCCAGAGAAATAGCTAAAGACCGGCTAAAAATATTATTGATTTCCGACAGGGTAAACTGTTCTCCGGAAATTATGGAAATGATTAAGAATGACATTGCCAAAGTTATTTCAAAATACATGAAAATTGACACCAAAAGCATGGAGATACAGATAACTAAAACCGGCAGCAAAGGCAGAAGCCTGAAGAATCCGACCCTCTATGCAAATATACCGATTCTGGATTTAAAGAACTAATGTGATTAGCTGGCCAGGCAATCAATACGAAAGGAGAAAATACAGCATGTTACGGCAGTATCGTATCAGGGATTACGATTTTAAATTAATATTTCTTGTAGTGGCGCTTACCATAATCGGAATCCTTGCCATCGGCAGTGCCAAGGAAGCTTTGCAGAACAAACAGATCACAGGTTTTGTTCTTGGTTTTTTCTTGATGCTGGTTCTATCCTTATTTGACTATTCGGTCATTTTGAAATTTTATTGGGTATTATATACACTCAACCTGGTCCTTCTTACCCTTGTAAAAGTAATGGGTGTAGAAGCAGGAGGGGCACAGCGTTGGGTGAATATCTTCGGAGTTCAGTTTCAGCCTTCCGAAACCGCTAAGATTTTGTTGATTTTGTTTTTTGCACAGTTTATCATGAAACATAAGGATGAGATGGATACGTTCCGTATAGTTTCTGCCTGTGTTCTGCTCTTTATTCCACCGATTCTGCTCATATACAAGCAGCCGGATATGTCCACGAGTATTATGGTAATGATACTTTTCTGTGTGATTTTATTTGTAGGCGGTATCAGTTGGAAATATATCATTCTGGCACTGGCAGTTGCCATTCCTGCATTTATCATTGTTCTGACATTGATTCTGCAGCCGGATCAGAAGCTCATTGATCCTTACCAACAGACCCGTATTCTTGCATGGCTGTATCCGGAAGAATATGCCTATGCGGAAGCCTACCAGCAGAATAATTCAATTACTGCAATCGGCTCAGGAATGCTATATGGTAAAGGATATCGCACCAATGAGATCAGTTCTGTTAAAAACGGCAATTTTATTTCCGAGCCGCAAACTGATTTTATTTTTGCGGTTATTGGAGAAGAATTTGGATTTATTGGAGGCTGTGCTGTAATTGTCTTATTGATTTTCATCTCATTTGAATGTATTATGGTAGCTAGGAAGGCGAAAGATATTGCGGGAACGATCATAGCTTCCGGAGTTGCCGCTCTTATCGGTTTTCAGGGAATGATTAATATTTCCGTGGCCACCGGCGTTATTCCTAATACAGGTATTCCGTTGCCTTTTGTGAGTTACGGATTAACTTCACTTGTGAGCCTGTATATTGGTGTGGGGTTCGTACTGAATGTACGATTACAATGTAAAAAATGATATAAGTAAAGAAGGGTGTTATTATGAACATTGCATTAATTGCACATGATGCAAAGAAAAAACTGATGCAGAATTTCTGTATCGCTTATCGGGGTATCTTAAGTAAGAACGAGTTGTTTGCAACAGGAACAACAGGAAGATTGATTGAAGAAGTGACTAATCTTAATATTCACAAATTTCTTGCAGGTCATCTTGGCGGTGCACAGCAGATTGGCGCACAGATTGAACACAATCAGATGGATCTTGTTATTTTCCTGCGTGATCCGTTATATCCAAAATCGCATGAGCCGGATGTCAATAACGTAGTCATGTTATGTGACAGGCATAATATTCCTTTGGCTACTAATCTGGCAACAGCAGAACTACTGATTAAATCGCTGGACAGAGGAGACCTAGAGTGGCGTGAAATGTACAAATAGATTAATGAAACAAAGAATAATAACCATTCTTACGGTAGTAACCTTATCCGTAACCGGCTGTGGCAGCACCGGATATGATATGGCTTATGAATTGAATAGCGACGTGAGCAGCTATCAGATGATGAACATTTCCAATAAGGAAACTGCGGAGCCTTTCGCAGCAGACCTTTGTGTGGCATCCAAGGATATCAAAATGTCCGGTGTCAATCTGTCTGATATAGGCTCTGCCGCCTTATTTGACACCAAAAATCTTGAGACATTATATGCATATAATGTAAATGAACAGCTTCATCCGGCCAGTCTGACCAAGGTTATGACTGCTTTGGTTGCCATGAAATACGGCTCTATGGATCAAACGCTGACCGCGTCCCAGAATGTTATTATCACAGAATCCGGTGCACAGCTATGCGGACTAAAACCCGGCGATCAGATGACACTGGATCAGGCACTGCATATATTGCTTCTTTATTCCGCCAATGACGTCGCTGTTTTGATTGCAGAAGGAGTCGCAGGATCTGTGGAAGAATTTGTTACACTTATGAACGAAGAAGCTATGGACATCGGTGCTACCAATTGTCATTTTACCAATCCCAATGGTTTGACAGAAGAAGGGCATTATGTAACAACATATGATCTGTATCTGATTTTCCAGGAAGCATTGAAATATGATCTGTTTAATGAAATCATACAGATGACTTCCTATAATACTGTTTATAAAGACAGTAACGGTAATGAGAAATCCATTGAGATGGAAACAACCAATTTATTTTTAAAAGGCGTATATGATATGCCGGCTAATGTTACCGTAATTGGTGGTAAAACAGGTACAACAAATGCGGCGGGGCATTGCCTTATATTGCTGTCCAGAAGCAGTAATGGAACTCCATACATATCCGTCATTATGAAAGATACATCAAAGGATGAGTTATACACGGATATGTCTACGCTTTTAGGGTCTATCAATTAAACTTTTACAGTTGTTTTTTTGGTAATTTTCCCTTATAATAATTATAAATGAAATAAGCATTGACTATATTATTATTTTACTTTAGGAGGGTTTCGCCATGGTTCAATTAATTGCAGGTAAAAAGGGAAAGGGAAAGACCAAACAGTTATTGGATAAAGTAAATACTGAAATAAAAGATGCACAGGGTAATGTTGTATATCTGGACAAAAGCACCAAGCACATGTTTGAACTGAATAACAAGATCAGACTGATCAATGTTTCTGATTATCTCGTAACAAACAGTGATGAATTTGTAGGGTTTATCTGTGGTATTATCTCACAGGATCATGATTTACAGCAAATGTATCTTGACAGTTTCTTGAAAATTGCCTGTCTGGAAGATGCTGATATCAGCGCCACTATCGATAAACTTGAAGAAGTAAGCGATAAATTTCATGTAGATTTTGTATTAAGCATTTCTATGGATGAGAATGAACTGCCTGAAAGCGTTAAACCTAAGGTAATTATTTCTTTATAATATATACATAGCTGATATTATAGTAATTTCATAAAAACCTCGGAATATCCGGGGTTTTTTAAACATAAGAGCAGTTCGCGGTGCGGCTGCTCGTTGTTTTGTAAATTGGCATTTATAGCAAGGAGAATCTGTTTTGGCTAACAATCCGAACAAGATAACTAAATATAGGCGTCCGCTTAATCTTAATATCGGTATGCTGATTTTTGCTACTATTTTTGTCTATGTTGTTATCTGTGTCATCATGTATTTCAGGACTGATCATGTTGTCGGATACAGTGTAAAGGAAGGGTCCCTGTCTTCTAACAGTATCTACAAAGGGATTGCACTTCGCAAGGAAGAAATTGTAACCAGCACCGATGCCGGTTATGTTAATTATTTTGCCAGAGAGGGAGAACGTGCTGCAGTCGGCAACCTGATTTATACCGTTGATGAAACCGGTCGTTTATCTGATTATGTACAGGCTAATGAGAGCGGCGAGAATACTTTATCCGATGCTGATCTGTCAGAATTAAAAACAGAAATAACAGCATTTATCAACGGGTTCGACCGGACTGATTTTTCTGATGTCTATAATTTCAAATATAATGTGGAGGGTACGGTACTCAAACTCGCCAATTACAATATGCTGGAAAATGTAAATGCCTTAAACAGTGCTTCCTCTTCTTCACTGATCACCTCCTGTTATGCCCAGGAAAGCGGAATCGTTGTTTATTCCATTGACGGCTATGAGGATCTCACCTTACAGGATATGAAAGCAGAATATTTTGATCAGGATAATTATGAGAAAAACCATCTGGTAAACAATGAATTAATTGCCAAAGGCGATCCTGTTTATAAGCTTTCTACAGCAGAAGACTGGTCTATTGTTATTCAGACAGACGAAGAAACTGCACAGCAGCTTGTAGACGAAGAATATATAGAAGTCAAATTCCTGAAAAACCAATATAAAGCATGGGCTGCCGTTACATCCTATACAAATGATGATGGAGACTCCTTCGTAGCTTTGACTTTTACCAATTCCATGATTACATTTTGTACAGACCGCTTTATTGATATTGAACTCCTTCTGGAAGATGAGAGAGGGCTTAAAATCCCCAATTCATCCATTGTAGAAAAAGAATTTTTTATTGTTCCGAAAGAATATGTGACTCAGGGCGGCAACAGCGGTAACTATGGTGTTTTATTGGAAACCTACAATGAAGAAGGCAATGCGACAACCGAGTTTGTTGAAACACCTATCTATCAGGAAACAGAAACGGAATACTATCTGGATGACACAGTACTACGCGCCGGTAATTATATTATCAAGCCGGATTCCACTGATAAGTATGCCATCAGCAAAACCGGCTCATTGATCGGAGTTTACAACATCAATAAAGGGTATGCTGACTTCAAACAGATCAGCATTTTATACCAGAATGACGAATACGCTATTGTCAAGTCCAATACTGTATACGGATTAAACGTGTATGATTACATTGTGCTGGATGCCTCTACTGTAAATGATAATGAATTTATATATGAATAATGCATGCAAGAAAGGTATGAAGGATCATATGGTTCAGGAAAATATTAAAGATGTTGAAGCAAAGATAAGGGCTGCCTGCGACAAAAGCGGTCGGAACCCGGAAGAGGTGAAGCTCATTGCGGTCAGTAAGACAAAACCTGTCGAAATGTTACAGGAAGCATATGATTACGGCTGTCGTGATTTTGGAGAAAACAAAGTACAGGAATTAGTTGATAAATATGAGAAAATGCCTAAAGATATCCGTTGGCATATGATCGGACATTTACAACGCAACAAAGTAAAGTATATTGTTGATAAGGTATATTTAATTCATAGCGTAGATTCTCTGCGCCTTGCAGAAGAAATCAGTAAGGAGGCAGTGAAACACAATGTAACTGTTTCTATCCTGATAGAAGTTAACGTAGCAGGTGAAGAAAGTAAATTCGGAACCACCTCCGAAGAGGCTTCCGCCTTAGTGGAGGCAATTTCCAAACTTCCCAACATTTTGATTAAGGGATTGATGACAATTGCACCATATGTTGAAAATGCTGAAGAAAATAGACTATATTTTGCAAAATTAAAACAAATATATGTTGACATAATACATAAAAACATTGATAATATTTGTATGAAAGAACTTTCTATGGGTATGACCGGTGACTATGAAGTCGCAATCACAGAGGGGGCAACATATGTCAGAGTCGGAACAGGTATCTTTGGTGAAAGACAATATACTACCGTTTAGTATACATAAGTTGTATAAATGAAAATTTAGTTAACGGAGGTCTGAGCAATGAGCGTAATGGACAAGTTTTTAAATGCCATGAAATTGAATGACGAAGAAGATGAGTACTATGACGATGATTTCTATGATGATGATCCGGAACCTATTAAGAAACCATCTCCTGCAAAAGATGATATGGCTTTAGATGATGATAAAACAATAAAGAAATCAGTTCCTAAAGTAACTCCTATGAGACAAATGAAGAAAATGAGCGGAAGTGGCATGGAGGTATGTGTCATTAAGCCTACCACGGTAGAAGATGCCAGAGAAATTACGGAGACATTGCTTGCAAACCGAACCGTTGTTTTGAATCTGGAAGGTCTCGATGTAGATATTGCGCAGAGAATTATTGATTTTACATCCGGTTCCTGCTTCGCGATTTCCGGCAACTTACAGAAAATATCCCATTATATTTTCATTATTACGCCGGCCAGTGTAGATATTTCCGGTGATTTTCAGGAAATCTTGTCCGGTTCCTTTGATGTACCGATCAACAACGGAATTTAAGTTTTGTATGACGACTTCCTGGCAGATATGTCAGGAAGTTTCTTCATGATATCCCACAGACTTTTCGCAGCTTCTGACTGTGATGAAAATGCCACGAAAGGATAATGATTATGGCTAACAGAATGACTATCAATTATGAGAAGAAACCCTGCTATGATATTGTATTTTCTAAGGATTTTGACTTGCTTTTGGATGAACTGCAGTCCTTTGATGTAGAGAACAGAAGAGTAGCAATTATTGCGGATACAAATACGCAAAGGTTATTTGGTGATACTGTTTTACATATTTTGGAAGGTAATTGTAAGAAGGTAATTCTTTATGCATTTCCTGCCGGGGAAAATCACAAGACATTGGATACCGTGAAAGAAATCTATAAGACCCTGATAGAAGAGCAATATGACCGTAAGGATCTGCTGATTGCCCTTGGTGGCGGTGTGGTAGGCGATATAACAGGCTATGCTGCAGCAACCTATTTGCGCGGCATTGATTTTATCCAGATTCCGACAACTCTGATCGCCCAGTCTGACAGCAGCATCGGCGGTAAAACAGGGGTAGACTTTGATGGTTACAAAAATATGGTAGGCGCTTTCTATATGCCAAAACTGGTTTATATGAATATCTCCGTATTAAAAGAATTAGATGACAGGCAGTTTTATGCAGGCTTTGCGGAAGTCATGAAGCATGGTCTGATCAAGGATGCAATGTTCTATGAATGGCTGTTGGAGAATATGTATGAGATCCATGATCGTAACGTGGATACTCTAGAAGAAATGGTTATGCGAAGCTGCACAGTTAAAAAATTAGTGGTGGAAAAGGATCCTACCGAAAAAGGGGATCGTGCTCTTTTAAATTTTGGTCATACAATAGGACATGCTATCGAAAAATATATGAATTTTGAAATGCTGCACGGAGAATGTATTGCGCTTGGTATGGTGGCATCTGCCTATATTTCCTGGAAGCATAACTGGCTCTCTATGGACGAATACTATGAAGTACGTGATATGTTCGTTCCTTTTAATCTTCCTATCAGTATTGATAATATTGTTCCGGACGAAATCCTGAAACTGACAAAATCAGACAAAAAAATGGAAGCCGGACAGATCAAATTTGTTTTATTGAAAAAAGTTGGCAAAGCTGTTATTGACAAAACTGTAACTGATGAAGAAATCCTTAATGCAATCAAGGAAATCTATTTTAGCGATGAAGATGCCAAGGAATAGAAAGAGGTCAAGAGAATGAGTCGTAAGAAAAAAATTATTCTGCTGTTAGATCTAATCAGTATTATTGCTCTGATTCTTTTGGATCAATACACCAAGCATCTGGCAGTAGTACACTTAAAAAATAAGGCTGCTTTTAACATCATTAACGGTGTTTTGGAATTAAATTATCTGGAAAATAAAGGTGCTGCTTTTGGTATGCTGCAGAACCAAAAGATATTTTTTATTTTCGTGGCAATTGTAATTTTAAGCGTTATTGCATATGTCTTAATAAAAACACCTGATGACCGTAAATACACGATTCTTCATGTGCTGCTCAGCCTGATTGCCGCAGGTGCAATCGGCAATATGATTGACAGGATACGGTATGATTATGTCGTGGATTTTATCTACTTTGTATTAATCAATTTTCCAATCTTTAATGTAGCAGATATCTATGTATCTGTTTCTACAGTGATATTGATTATTCTTCTGCTGTTTTACTATAAAGAAAAGGATTTAAACTTCATCAGCTTTAAACAAAAACGTTATCGTGAGATTAAATAGAGGGATAGAAATTGTGAATGATACTATGGAACAGTTTGCGTATCAGATTGGACCGGAAGAGGATGACGAACGACTGGATAAATGGATGAGCAGTGCAATTGCCGACTTATCCCGTTCCTATATTCAGAAATGTATTAAGGATAATCAGGTTCTGATTAATGGTAAACCGCAAAAAGCAAGTTACCGCCTCAAAGTAGACGATGAAATTGTATTTCATATTCCCAAAGCAATGGAACCGGCTATTGAAGCTGAAAATATTCCCTTGTCAATCCTTTATGAAGATCCGGATTTACTTATTGTTGATAAACCAAAAGGTATGGTAGTCCATCCGGCCCCAGGGCATTACAGCGGTACACTTGTAAATGCTGTAATGTATCATTGCAGAGACAATCTGTCAGGCATCAATGGTGTTCTCCGTCCCGGTATTGTACACAGGATTGACCGTGATACAACCGGGTCTCTGATAATTTGTAAAAATGACCATGCGCATAACAGTATTGCCGAGCAATTAAAAGAACATACCATTACCCGTAAATACAGGGCAATCGTCCACGGAGTAATTGACGCTGAAGAGGGTACTGTGAATGCTCCCATTGGACGTGATCCGAAAGACCGCAAAAAAATGGCAATCAATGAACAAAACGGTAAACCTGCTATAACGCATTACAAAGTGTTACGGCGTTTTCAGGAATATACCTATATTGAATGTCAATTGGAAACCGGACGTACCCATCAGATCAGAGTACATATGTCAAGCATCGGTCATCCTTTGCTTGGTGATGAAGTATATAGCCAGCGTAAATCTCCTTATCATTTATGTGGTCAGACACTTCACGCCATGGTTATCGGCTTTATACATCCTTCCTCCGGAGAATATCTGGAGATTACGGCACCTCTTCCGGATTATTTTGATCATTTACTTTGCATTTTGGAATAATAGAGCTTTTGATTCAATATATTATATTGAATATTTCATAATGAATTGTTAAAAAAGTATAAAAAAACTATGAATTGAATATTGAATTTTTCACTTTATAGTGTTAAAGTAATATGTATATGTATGACCCATTTTATATTGAATATATTAATAATACAAAGGGGTATTAAGAATGAACACTGGTGATTATCTGGATCATCTGTTGCGAAAATACTCAGGGACCTTTGATATTTATCAGCCATATGTCATTCATGGTAAAGAGTACCCTGCGTATGGGTATTTTTTTTCACATGTAGAAAAATATGTTTTAGTAAGAGAAGCCAATATGTGGTCTTCGGACAGCTATGAACACATCCTTTTTATAGAAGCAGAAGAAGTAATTCCTGCATTAATAGAAGAAGCCTATGAAATAGTCCGGGAGTACATGGAACCTGTGCTTGTCCGCAAAGGAGAGGATCTGCCTGCACCCGGACATATGTACAGTTATTTAACAATCAGCATTATTGCACAGAAACCTTTATCAAAAGAAATGAGAAAAGCGGTAAAACATTTCAAATTTGAAAAAGGGTATCGATTTAATATGCGTGGTTTTTCCCAGGCGCACATTATATGTACAACATTGGAAGACGAAAAGGTCTATACAAATTATGCAGGGAGTAAATCAGCTAAACTTTACAAGCAAAATTTTAAAGATACAAAGGAAGGAAAGCCCGGTTTCCGCCAGATTATGGAAGAGCAGAAGATAGAACCTTTCCATCAATGATATGGCTTATTGAATAGAGCAATCTATTTCATATAAGAACAAAGTTACACTAAAGAAAATATACAAAATAGGAGGGAATTAGTGTGAACTCAGTCGTATTAATCTTACTTGCTATTGTTATCTTCGTAGTAGCATATCTTACATACGGTAGATACTTAGCAAAGACCTGGGGTCTTGATCCCAGTCGTAAAACACCTGCTCACGAATTAGAGGATGGTGTTGACTATTGTCCTGCTAAGACACCTGTTCTTATGGGACATCACTTTTCATCCATTGCTGGTGCCGGCCCGATTAACGGTCCTATCCAGGCAGCATTTTTCGGATGGCTTCCATGTTTCTTATGGATCGTAATCGGTGGTATCTTCTTCGGTGCCGTTCAGGATTTCGGTTCCATCTTCGTATCCATACGTCATCAGGGTAAATCCCTCGGTGAAGTTATTGAAGAGAACATCGGACGTAAGAGCAGAGTACTGTTTACCGTATTTGCATGGCTTGTATTACTTCTTGTAATTGCAGCATTTGCAGATATTGTTGCAAACTCCTTCACAGGTAGTGCAGCTAACGGTTCCGTTGCAACTGCATCAATGTTATTCATTGTTCTTGCTATCGGATTCGGTTTCGCTGTATATCGTAAAAATGCTCCGATGGTTGTTGCATCCGTTGTAGGCGTACTTCTTCTTGCAGCCTGTGTGGCAATCGGCCTTGCATTCCCGATCGAATTACCTAAGACATTCTGGATTGCATTCGTATTCATTTACATTATGATTGCATCTGTAACTCCTGTATGGATTCTGTTACAGCCCAGGGATTACTTAAGCTCTTTCTTGCTTTACTTTATGATTATTGCAGCTGTTGTAGGTATCTTTGCAGCACATCCTGCTATAGAAATTCCTGCATTTATTGGCTTCAAAGTAGGTAACAGCTACCTGTTCCCTGTACTGTTTATCACAATTGCCTGTGGTGCTATTTCCGGTTTCCATTCCTTAATTGGTTCCGGTACAACATCCAAGCAGTTGGATAACGAGAAAGATGCCTTATTAGTAGGTTATGGTTCCATGTTAATCGAGTGTGTACTTGCAGTTATTTCCCTGATTGCTGTTGCAACCTTAACAACAGACGGGCAGTATGCTGCCGCAGGTTATACATCTCCAACCGCTGTATTCGCTACAGCTATTTCCGGTTTCTTTGCAACTATCGGATTCTCTGAAACTTCTGTATCCGCTACCTACACAATCATTGCACTTGCAGTTTCCTGTTTCTGTCTGACCTCTCTGGATACAGCAACCAGACTTGGACGTTTCATGTTCCAGGAATTATTCGCAGGCACGGAAGCCGGTAAGAAGCTGAAACTGGATAATATGTATGTTGCAACCATTATCACAGCTGTATTTGGTTTCATTCTCTGTCTTGCAGGATATCAGAAGGTATGGCCTCTGTTCGGTGCATGTAACCAGTTAGTAGCAGTACCGGCATTCCTTGCTATTGGTACCTACTTAAAGAGACAGGGTAAGAACAACAAGATGTTATACATCCCAATCGTATTTATGTCTTGCGCAACCTTAGTTTCCCTGTTCTTCTCCTTCAAGAATAATCTTGTTGCATTGTTAGGCGGCGGATTAGAGGGAACAGCAATCTTCACAAATATACTGCAGAACGTTATCATTGTACCTATCGTAATCTTAGCTATTATTATCATTATTGATGGCGGCAAAGTACTTTGGGGCAAAGAGAAATAAATCTCATTCAGAAATATTGAAAAAATCTTAAGGGAACTCGTGATTTATTATGAGTTCCCTTTTTTCATTTCTATGCCTCATTATATGTATTTTTACGTAAATAATGCTTATTTTCTTGATTTTTTTGTGCAAATTATATATAATATTTATATATTTAATAAGCTAGTTGTTTGTCTTGCAATGAATATTGATATAGAATCACAATAATAGGACATGGCAACATAGAAAGGGGCATAATCATATGAATACTATTATTACAATCGGACGTCAATTTGGCTCAGGAGGCCGCGAAATTGGTCAGAAGCTCGCAGAGAACTTTGGTATCAAATATTACGATAAAGAACTCTTATCCAGAGCAGCGAAGGAGAGTGGTTTTTGTGAAGAAATGATACAGAACCATGATGAACGCCCGACCAACTCTTTCCTTTACAATTTGGTTATGGACACGTATTCTTTTGGATATAATTCCTCCTTTGTAGATATGCCGATTAGCCATAAGGTTTTCCTGGCACAGTTTGATACCATCAAGAAGATAGCAAGTGAAGGTCCATGTGTAATCGTCGGAAGATGCGCCGATTATGCTTTACAGGATTATCAAAACTGCCTAAATATCTTCATTCATTCTGATGAGAAGTTTAAGGTTAAATATATTATGAATCGCTTCGATGATATCACTACAGAGCAGAAAGCGATTGATATGATGAATAAGAAGGATAAACAACGCCAGAGTTACTATAACTATTATACATCTAAGAAATGGGGACGCGCTGATAACTATGATCTCTCTATCAACAGCAGCATTTTAGGTATTGATGGTACTGTTAAACTGATTACACAGTTTGTTGAGGATTTTGAGAATCGTTAGCCGGTTCCTTTATCAATTCAAGAAGGGGTTATCTATAAATAATAAAAACGGGTATCCAATAAAGATATCCGTTTTTATTTATATTATCATAACACTTTGATATAGATTCATCTGAGGATAATAGTGATATTAGTCCGGTTTATAACTATTCGCAAAACTCATGTTTAACGAATAGTTATGCTCCGAAAGTGCCTATTTTACTTGTTTTCATTTTCCAATACGTTCACGATAATCCTCAGAACTGTTATACTTTGTCACATAGTTTTGATAAGCATTCTGCTTATCACGTAATTCTTTTCTCGTGTGTATTCTTTCATGAGCTTTATGATAATCCTGCACGGTATTGATATCACTGGCAGGATTCTTTTTAGATTTACGTCTCATGTAGAAATATATAATGATCACAAGAATTACTGTTAAAATAATGATACCGGCCATAGCTAAAACTTTGCCTCACAGTCATACATTTCTTATATAATTACATATCCAAATCTAACATATCACATCAGAATCCAACATGATTGTAAATGGTCCATCATTTAATAATGAAACCTTCATATCGGCCCCAAATTCTCCACAAGCCACCTTAGTTACCGATTCTTTACATTTTTCTATAATATATTCATATAATGCATTAGCCAGTTCAGGCTTGCCTGCATCGGTAAAAGATGGACGGTTTCCATGCTTGCAGTCTGCATATAGTGTGAATTGTGAAATAATTAACAATTCGCCATTAACAGAAGAGAGACTTAAGTTCGTCTTTCCGTTTTCATCACTGAAAATACGCAGATTCAGCAGCTTATGAATCATTTTATCTGCAATTTCTCTTGTATCATTATTGGAAACTCCAACAAAAACCAATAATCCATTACTAATAGAGCCAATTGTCTCATTTTCTACTGTTACACGTGCATTTTGCACCCTCTGTATCAAAAATCTCATACACCGCTACTCTTCTTTCCTGTCTTCAGTTTTTGAATCTTTATTTTCTGAATTATGACCATATACTGACATTGTATCATTATGCTTTTTTCTCTTTTTGACAGGCGGAACATATTCTGTGAAGACTTTCTCCTCGTTAATCTGCCCCACAGTCATATAAGGCTGTATCTGCGTCGGTAGCCCTTTCTTACTGAGCTGTCTGTTCACAAGAGACTTAACACCTGCATAAAATACCGCAAAAATCGGTACACCGGCTATCATTCCAAGCACACCAAACAAGCCACCGAATATGGTAATTGCAAAAATAACCCAGAAGCCGGACAAACCTGTAGAATCGCCTAATATCTTCGGTCCTAAAATATTACCGTCAAACTGCTGTATAATCAAAATTAGGATAACAAAATATAATGCCTGTTTTGGATCAACCATCAGTACCAGGAAGGTACTTGGAATTGCACCTATATATGGTCCAAAAAATGGAATAACATTAGTTACACCAACAATTACACTAACTAAAAGCGCATATGGTGTTCCTATAATACTTGTACATATGAAACAGATAATACCTATAATAATGGAATCAATGATTTTACCACTGATAAATCCGATAAAAGTGCTGTGAATAAACCGGAAATTTGTGATCAATTCATTTCCTGCTTTACGGTCGAACAATGCATAGGCAATCTTCTTGGCCTGACCTGCAAATTTCTCTTTACTGCCCAGTAAATAAATAGAAATGATAAATCCTATAATAAAGTTCCACAATGCCTTAACTACCCCTATAACACTCAAGGATAATGTCTTAATCAAATCATTGATGTGTGGAAGCAGATTGGTATTAACATATTCCATTATTTTAGCTGAATACTGAATCAGCAAATCATCCAGTACTTTTTCAAAGTCAGGATTATTTTTCATCAGCCCCAATGCCCAGTTGCTGAGATTGTTGATGTAAACCGGGAACTGAAAAATAATACTTTGAATGCTTCGGATTACTTCCGGAATAACCAGACTGAAGAATTCATAAAGAACAATCAAAATCAATACAATTGTTACCAGAATTGAAAATCCGCGGATCCTTCGCTTATTCTTAGGAGTCAGTGGTATCTTGGCTTTTACATACAATGGTTTGATGATCTTTCCTTCAACCTTGTTCAAAATTGGCGTAATCAAATATGCCAAAACAAAACCATCTATAATCGGCATGGCTATTTTGATAAATGTCTGAATGGTATGGGAAAGTTTAGAACTATGAAACAAAATATAATAAAAAAGAATACTTGCAACAATCACTAAGAAAGCGGTGATGCCCCAATACAAATACTTTTTGTCAAACTTAAATTTCATGAAAAAAACCTCTCTGTAATTTAGATATTTCTAGTATACCATTTTTTTCATATTATGTATTATTTTTTATAAAATTTTAATGCTATATAAGCACAGATTTTGTATAATTAAGTTATCTGAATCACCGGACGGCATCACAAATAGAGTTCCTGTTCGGAGAAGGTATGGTTATAAAGAATGAAATTACAGCAAATATTGAGTCTTACAAGAAAAGCAATTGATGATTATCATATGATAGAACCCGGGGATAAAATCGCTATTGGAATTTCCGGTGGAAAAGATAGTCTGACACTGCTCTATGCCCTACACGGTTTAAAACGTTTCTATCCGATTCCTTTTGAATTATGCGCTGTGACTGTCGATCTTGGATTTGACAATCTTAATCTGGATAAAATCAAAGAATTATGTGCTTCTCTGGAGATTGAATATCATATAATCAAAACCGATATCGGCCAAATTATATTTGAAGACCGCAAAGAATCTAATCCCTGTTCATTATGTGCCAAAATGCGCAAAGGCGCTTTGAATGATGCAATGAAAGCGACCGGATATAATAAGGTTGCTTATGCCCATCACAAAGATGATGTGGTGGAAACCATGATGATGTCACTGATTTATGAGGGTAGATTTCATACCTTTCGCCCTGTTACCTACCTGGACCGAACCGGTATTACGGTAATACGTCCACTGATCTATATGAAAGAGGCTGACATTATTGGTTTTGTAAACAAATATGATGTTCCTGTAGTCAAAAGCCCTTGTCCGGCAGACGGACATACAAAACGGGAATATGTCAAAAATCTGGTCCACGAGATCAATCTGGAGACTCCCGGTGTCAAGGAACGAATGTTTACTGCAATTCAAAGTGGAAATTTGGAAGGTTGGGAATTAAAAGGACATAATCAAAATGGAAACAAAGGAAAACAATAACTATCATGACCAACAGAATATAGGTAATGTTCAGAAAATGCGTGAAGTACTGGCAACTCTTCCGCCTTTCTGCAAACAGTTTTTCCGCGGAATCACAGAATATACCTCTGCACGCACGAGGCTTGCTTATGCCTATGATATCCGTGTTTTCTTCGAATACCTACATGACAACAACAGCTATTGTGCCAAAATGGACATTACGGAATTTCCGCTTTCGCTGTTGGAGCAATTAACACGGGAAGACATAGAAGAATATATGGAGTATCTTTCCTATTATGAAAAGGACGGTAAGATATATACGAATGATGAACGTGGTAAAAAACGTAAATTAGCGTCTCTCAGAAGCTTCTATAACTATTATTATCAGGCTGAACTAATTCAAAAGAATCCGGCAATTCTCGTTCCATTGCCAAAATTGCACGATAAGGAAATTATTCGTTTAGACGCAGATGAAGTTGCAATTCTATTGGATCAGGTAGAAGACGGAACAGGACTTTCCAAAACACAACAGCGTTTTCATAATGTGACCAAAATTAGAGACGTTGCAATCCTGACTCTTCTGCTTGGTACGGGAATCCGTGTCTCGGAATGTGTTGGACTTGATATCGGAGATGTTGATTTCAAGAATAACGGCATCAAGATTCGCCGTAAAGGCGGCTATGAAGCAGTCATTTACTTTGGCGAAGAAGTGGAAAACGCTCTGCAGGATTATCTCGAGCAAAGACATCACGTCATTCCCATGTCCGGACATGAAAATGCCTTGTTCCTATCCATGCAAAACCGAAGGATTTCTGTCCGTGCAGTGGAAAACATGGTTAAAAAATACTCTGCCACCGTTACAAGTCTTAAGAAAATTACTCCACACAAATTAAGGAGTACATATGGTACATCTCTGTATCGTGAAACCGGTGATATCTATTTGGTCGCTGATGTTCTGGGGCATAAAGATGTCAACACTACCAAGAAGCATTATGCTGCATTGGAAGATGAACGCCGTCGGTATGCCGCTGATAAAGTTAAGCTGCGTGAGAATACTGACCGTAAATAAGACGAGCAGATAAACGATTTTAAACGTTGAAAAGGCTCCCATCCTGCGCACAATAACTCTACGACTAGAGTAGACACAGTATGGAGCCTTCTCAAATATATATAAATTTTCTCTCCGGCACAGGATAATACTTAACCGATAAACGTATCATCATAATAAGGAATAATCAAATGTTCCCCATATTGAATCTCATCATCTGTCAATGAATTCATATTCTTTACCTCCTGGATATAGGCATTGATAGAATCATAATGTTCATCATCCATGTATTCTTCTGCGATAGACCATAGGGTATCATCATTATCTATAACAATACTTTTATAGTATTTATATGAAGTCTTAACAGAATCATCCTTTGCATTCGACCGGAAGCTGTTGAAAGAAATGGAACATGTAATAACCAGACATATTGTCATAATCAGCATAAGAAAGTTCTTACGCATCTCCCGCTGTCTTCTAATTCTATTATTACGGATTCTTCTCTCACTTCTTATATCTTCCGAACGATAAACTCTCTTATTATATCCTTCCATATCATTTACCTTAACCTTTCTCATATATACTGTGCTTCATATGATTTCCGAACATGCGTTGTGAACATGTGTTCTTTATGATTGCATTATATCGAACATATTTTCTGCTGTCAACACTTTTGAGGAATTTTTTCGAACAAATATTCTGAATATATGTTTGCTTTTTATAAATGAGTATGTTATGATTAATATATCTTTAATGGGATATTTATTTAAGAAAGGATAGGGTAATAATATATGGGATATGGTAAGATTACTGCCAAACAACAGGAAATTCTTGATTATATCAAAGAAGAAATTTTAAAGCGCGGTTATCCACCGGCTGTTCGTGAAATCTGTGAAGCTGTTCATTTAAAATCTACCTCTTCCGTTCATTCTCATTTAGAGACGT
>JALETS010000098.1 GCA_022781395.1 Lachnospiraceae bacterium
CAGAGTGTATCCTTTTACCTGATATGCACACTTGAAATCCTGATGCTCCATATAATATATATACTCATCCCAGACACCTTCCGACTGTGTAAGCGCCTGCCAGAATTCTTTCAGAAATGTCTCATCCTTCCCGGCATAATAACATAATGCTTTTGCCCATTCATAAGCCTTTTCTTTCATAATGTGCCCTTTCTTCTTTGTGCTTTCATACTCGCAAACCCGCACTTCGTGCTATCTCACTCATGAAGCCAGCCACTTATGCTTTTATACTCGCAAACCCGCACTTCGTGCTCCTTATTTGCTTCGCAAATGTTTGCTCGTTACTGACTTCAAAGAAAACCAAATGTCTCCTGCGGAGCCGCTTGGTTTTCTTCTTTGAAGTCAGTATAACATAAATCGGTTCTTTTTGCTTCGTTTCTTCTATATAATATGGTAATGAACTTCACAGGTATGCTTTGCTATGGATATTCTGAACCGGATAAATGATTTTCTATGGGGTCTGCCGCTGCTTATACTGCTGATGGGCACCCACATTTATTTTACCTGCAAGCTGCGATTTCCCCAGCGTCATCTTTGGTATGCCATCAAACTGTCCATGGGCAAAGCGGATAATACAGAACAGAACTTATCTCCTTTTTCCGCTCTGGCAACCACGCTGGCCGCTACTCTTGGTACCGGCAACATTATCGGTGTATCTACTGCTGTAGCCCTGGGCGGACCGGGAGCAATCTTCTGGTGTTGGATTACCGGTATTCTTGGTATGGCCACTGCCTACAGTGAATGCTATTTAAGCGTTCTTTTCCGTCATCAGAGATCTGATGGTGCCTATATAGGCGGTCCCATGTATGTCTTAAAAAACGGTTTACATAATACATTTCTAGGCGGAATCTATGCGGCTTGTACGTTAATTGCCGCATTTGGAGTTGGCTGTACTACGCAGGCAAATTCTGTTACCCAGGCAGCCGCAGCGACCTTTCATTTATCACCCCATCTGGTAGGTATCGTACTGGCTTTTCTCACCGGAACTGTCATCCTGGGTGGTGTGAAGAGCATCGCCAACATTTGTGAACGTATGGTTCCGGCCATCAGCTTCGTCTATCTGTTTGGCTGCATTCTGCTACTTATTCTTTACTATAAGCAGCTTCCGGAGGCCATCTGGCTGATCCTGAAGGATGCCCTCTCCTTTTCCAGTATTGCAGGAGGCGTAGCAGGCGGCACGCTGCAGCATGCTGTGCGCTACGGAATTGCCCGGGGGCTCTTTACCAATGAGGCCGGCATCGGAACTTCTGCCATTGCTGCGGCCGCATCCCATACAACCAAGCCACGGATTCAGGCCTATGTATCCATGACAGCCGTCTTCTGGGATACGGTCGTCATGTGCCTCATCACGGGTTTCGTCATTGTTGCCAATATGCTCTATGACCCTGCATCCGTTGTCGGTGCTGCACAAACCGACCTTACCGCTGCCGCTTTTTCTCACCTTCCTTATGTCGGAAATGCCTTTCTGACAATCTCTTTAGCCGCTTTTGCAATCACAACCCTGATCGGCTGGTCCTATTTCGGCGAAAAAGCAACGGAATACCTTATGGGAAGTAAAGGTATTCCGTACTATAAACTTGCCTATATTCTTATGATATATTTCGGTGCCATCATCCCCATGAATCTGGTCTGGGAATGTACCGATCTCATTAATGCACTGATGGTTCTGCCAAACGTACTGGCACTTTATCTGTTACGAAACCGGATCAAACCTTAAAGTTACCCATAATCTCCTGCAGGGAACGGCTGCTTCTCTCCAGAATGGCCATCTGACGCAGAATCTCTTCCGAACCGACATTGGTATTCTGCATTGCTGTCGCAACCCCTCTTACTTCATCCACGATTACAGCATTTAACTCTGTGACGGTATGCAGTGATGCCAGCATTTCCTCTACCGAAGCACCCATTTCCTCAGCAGATGCACCTAAATCAGTCGCAATACCGTCGAAAAATACCGCATCCTTCTGATACTGTTCCGCCGTGCTTACCATTGCATGATAATCACCGATTACATGATCCTTCATAAAATCAAGCAACTTACCTGCACTATCCTTTAACTCCATAACAGAATCTACAACTTCATCAATAACCTTCTGAATCTTATCAACCGTAACCTGGGAATTCTCCGCAAGGCTTCTTACCTCGTCCGCTACAACCGCGAAACCTCTGCCGGCTTCTCCGGCTCTCGCTGCTTCGATAGCCGCATTTAAAGCGATCAGATTGGTCTGGGTTGCGATTCCGCCTATCTCATCTGACAGGCTCTTGATAATTCCTATCTTCTCAACTTCCCGAAGGGCTTCTTCCAGTTCATCCTCAGTGCTGTGATAAATCAGACTCGCCTGCTTCTTGGACTCAACCGTAGTCTCATATAATTTATCTGCACGGACCGTAATATCCCGGGAAGCATCAGCAGACTCCGATGCTTTTGCAGACACATCATTCACTGCTGAACCAATCTCGTTACTTGCTTCGCTGATTGTCTGGGTTACCTCTGCCGCCTCTTTTACCTTGTTAATAAGACTTTCCATAACCTGATCCATCTCATCAATCTTATTATTCAGATCTGCCATCTCGCTGTATGTAGCAGATGCTGTTTCCTCAATATTGGCAGCTTCCTTATTGGTTCCCAGAATGGTATCTCTTACCTGTGTCTTTAACATCTTGGATGCCTGACAGACCTCTTCCATTTCATTCTTAAACCCATCTGCCACGCCACTGCTTACAACCTGTCCGCCATTTTCAGTAAAATCTCCTGTTGCAAACTGTTTTAAATCGGTCAACGGTTCCAGAACCGTATTAAATGTTTTCCCTGCGATAAGGTCAATCACGATTGTTCCCACAATACCAATGACCAGTCCCATGACAACAGCGCCGCCAACAGCTGCTTTACCGATAATCATGGCACTTGCTACCGAACCGATAAACAGAATTACAAATGCTGCTACTGAAAGCG
>JALETS010000099.1 GCA_022781395.1 Lachnospiraceae bacterium
CCTGTATGTAGCCCCGCGCTATCATACCAATCAGATGGATATCATGAAAGGGCTGATAGAACATGGGCATGAAGTATGTTTTATCAGCCATTATGCGGCTATAATAGAAGATTATTCCTATGTGACACCAATCGTACTTGGGTATTCCCCGCTGTATCGGCTGATAGACTGGCTGTATGTTAAGGTGATTCACAGGAAAGATCCGACTGCCATTGTATTTAAGATACAGCACGGCTTTCCACCCATGGGCAAGCTGTGCAGGATCATTCGGAACTTTCAGCCGGATGTGGTTATCCTGCGGGAACGTTCGATGTATTCCATGGCAGCCTATCATATCTGCAGGAAGCTTGGATATCCCTGTATTTTATATAACCAGAATCCGTTGTGGTCCAACCCTCCTAAGACAGATCCGGTGCACCGGCTGGTAGATAAGCTGTCTCCTAAGATGCGTATGACACCGGTTATGGGTGTCAAAAAGCCGGGAACTGCCATTAAAGAGAACGACTATTTTGTGCCCTTCGTAATCGATCCGCAGCGGGCGCCGCAGGACAGAACCTATTTTGCCGATGATACGATACATATTCTCTGTATCGGCAAATATGAAATCAGAAAACACCACCTGATGCTGCTTGATGTAGTGAGGCAGTTGAAGGACCGGTATAAGCTTCATCTGACATTGGTGGGAGAAGCAACCAATCATTTCCAGAAGGATTACTGTGAACAGGTCAGGAGCCGTGTGAAAGAGTATCGCATGGAGGATATTGTCACGGTCAAGACCAATGTACCCAGAAGCAGTATGGAGGCTGAATACCTGGCGGCAGATGTCTATGTGATTCCAAGCACCTTAGAGATGGCATCCGTATCCCAGTTAGAAGCCATGAGTTATTCACTGCCTGTAATATGCAGTGATACCAACGGGACTGCCTGCTATGTGGAGGATGGTGTGACCGGATATCAGTTTAAGGACTGTGACAAGGAAGATTTGCAGAAAAAGCTTAACCTGATGCTTTCAGACAGAGAGCGTATGATGCAGATGGGAGCCGCAGGCTATCAGGCTTTGACAGAGAAGTACAATTTTGAAAGATATTTTGAAACAATCATGCAGATACGGGATAAGGTAATAAAGCATTGAAGAGAAAGATAAAAGATATTCTGGCAGCGATTGTCTATTTCTTATATGAAAAAGGCATCCTGCATAATTCCATTAAAGTGCATACCATCGATGAGACGATAGATGAGCTTTTGCAGACAGAGAAAAGTATGGTTCGTTTCGGAGATGGCGAAATCGTGATGATCAAGGGTGTGGACCTGATGCTGCAAAAGGCATCACCGGAAATCGGCGAAGGATTGGCCCGCATTCTGCGGTATGAACAGGATAATCTGATGGTAACCATTCCCGGTATTTTTGATACCATGTCGGATCACCGTAAGGCAAGCAGGCAGTTCTGGAGAGACCATCTGCTGTTTTGTCGAAATACCTATGAGAAATACTGTAATCCTGACCGGATTTACGGGACAACCTTTGTGTCGCGGTGTTACTATTATCCGTCCGACAGAAGCCAATGTGCCGGATGGTTTGCCAAAATCAAGAAAATATGGGAAAATAGAGACGTCGTTATCGTAGAAGGTACCAAAACGCATAACGGCATTGGAACGGATTTAATAAACAGTGCAGCAAGTATAGAACGTATTATCTGTCCGCCTAAGGATGCTTATAGTGCATTGCCGCAGATAGAAGAAGCCTGTGAGCAATACGGAACAGACAGACTATTCCTTCTGTCCGTAGGTGTGGCAGCAAAGTTCCTTGCTGAGGATTTGTTTCGGAAGGGCTACCGGGTGCTGGATATCGGCAATCTGGATTTGGAGTATGAGTGGTTTATCAGACGGACGCCGGACAAGATTCCCCTGGAGAAACATGATGTTATGGGAGAAGAAGCGAACCGTGCCAGGGCAGAACAGGAGAAAACGGTACAGATAGATGTGCCCATGCCGGGAGGCGGTGTTTCAAGGCAGACTGCCATGAGTTATGCAGAGTATTTAGAGCAGATTAAAGTATGGTTATAGAGGTTAAGGCACAGGGCACCGGACACCGGACTGGTAAGTATGCTTGGAATAGTTGTTATTGGAAAGATGCAGGTATCATATGATCGATAGTAAGGAGACCTATATCAGATATAGAGAGCAGGACCGGATTGCTCTCGGGCGGAAGCAAGATAAGCGTCCTCATCTGTTTGCGGATGAGATCTGGAAATTTGAGATACTGCTCCGCAAGGTAGAGTATTATACGAACTGTAAGAAAGATTTTGTGTCAAAAGTTATAAATAAATGTCACAAATTCAGATTTCACAGACTGAGCGTGAAGCTAGGATTTACAATTCCTATCAATGTGTTTGAGGAAGGATTGTCCATCCCGCATTACGGAACCATCGTAGTGCATGGCAATGCCAGGGTGGGTAGGAACTGTCGTTTGCAGGAAGGTGTAACAATCGGGGCCACTAATGGAAGCCATGAAGCTGCAATAATCGGTGATAATTGTTATTTTGGCAGTGGAGCCAAGGTAATCGGGGCTGTTACCATAGCGGATGATGTAGCGGTGGGAGCAGGTGCCGTGGTAACAAAAGATATTGCAGAACCGGGAACGTCCTGGGCAGGTATTCCGGCCAGAAAGATCAGCGATACGGATTCCCACAGCAATTTGTGTAAGGATTTGTTTGCATTCTGAGCGTTATGCAGACTGCTTCGGGCAGCAGAGGAGCAGGTGTGAGGCAGAATAAGGAAGAGAACATAGGAGATACTCGTTTATGAGTCAGGAAAAGAAGACAAAGCAGGCAGGTCTGCTTTCCAAGCTGGCATATATTTTTGATAAGAGAGATAAATGGAAAATTGTACTCCTTCTGATTGCGGTAGTAATCGGCAGCTTTTTAGAGTTGTTGGGTGTCACTGTGTTTATGCCTTTTATTAATATTATATCCGATCAGACCGCTATACAGAAGACATGGTATTTAAAGATTATTTATGATGGATTTGGCTTTTCGTCTCCAAAGCAGTTTTTGGTTGCGCTTACCATTGGGATTATTGGAATTTATGTGATTAAAAATGTTTATCTGATATTGGAAAAGAACTTTATTTTCAGATTTTCTTATAATACACAGATGCGGTTATCTACCAGACTGCTTGACACATATATGAAGGAGCCTTATACCTTTCATCTGAATAAGAATATAGCAACTCTTCAGAGAAGCCTACATGAAGACACCTCCCGTTTCATGCAGGTTATTCTGTATTCGCTGGAGCTGGTAGCGGAACTGGCAGTATGCCTTGTGTTGGTAACCTATCTGATGATTGTCAGCAAGTCTATTACAATCATTGTATTGGGAATGCTGGTTTTGTGCGTAGGAGTGTTTACATTGACGACCAGAAAATACAGCCGTAAGCTCGGACAGGATAATCAGGGGTATCAGGGTAAAATATTTCAGTGGATGAATCAGTCACTGGGTGGTATAAAAGAAATCAAGATTCTGGAGCGAGAAGACTATTTTACCGATGAGTTTCAGAAGTATTACAGAAAATATGCCAAAGGATTACAGATAGCCAGAACCATTTCGATTTTGCCTAAATATCTTGTTGAGGCTGTTTCCATGACCGGTATTCTGGTGGCCATTGTGGTGAAATTACTTTTCGGCGAAGCTGATATGACTTATTATCTGCCGCAGCTTACCGTGTTTGCCGTGGCAGCTATGCGTCTGATGCCCAGTGTGGGACGTATTAACGAACATACTACGAATATGCTGTATGCCCTTCCTTCGGTAGAACTGGTTTATCATGATCTGACGGAAATCGAGGATTATATAGAACAGCAGAATCAGGAAGTGAAAGAGGATTGGACGTTACAGAACAGTATACGGGTGCAGGATGTTACTTATTATTATCCGGATACGGAAGAACCTGTTATTGATGGTGCGAATCTGACAATTGAAAAGGGCAAAACAGTTGCTTTTATCGGCTCATCCGGTGCGGGCAAGACGACGATGGTGGATATTATTCTGGGTCTGCTTGTTCCTCAGAAGGGGGTTGTGATGGCGGATAACATTAATGTACATGAGAAACCTAAAACGTTCCATGCGCAGGTAGGATATATTCCGCAGGTGATTTATCTGTCCGATGATACCATCCGTAATAATATTGCCTTTGGTGTGAATGAAAAGGAAATTGATGAAAAGGCAGTACTGGCTGCTATGGAGAAAGCGCAGTTGACAGAATTTGTTGAAAATCTGCCACATGGATTGGATACGATTGTGGGAGACAGAGGAGTCAGATTGTCCGGTGGGCAGAGACAGCGTATCGGCATTGCCAGAGCACTTTATCATGATCCGGAGATACTGGTGCTGGATGAGGCAACATCAGCCTTGGATAATGAAACAGAATCCGCGGTTATGGAAGCGATTGACAAGCTGCAGGGTACGAAGACAATGATCATTATTGCACACAGACTGACAACAATCCGCAATGTGGATGTTATCTACGAAGTGGGTAATGGTAAGGTTACAGAGAAAACAAAAGAAGAAGTGTTCTCATAGAACAGGAAGCAGAATGGCAGGCGGTTCATAACGGAGAGAAATATGCTGGAAAAGATGAAGGATATCCAATTGAATAGGAAACAGGCAGACGGGCTGTTTTATGTGTCGCTTGCTATGCTTGGACTTTTTCTGTTTCTCTTTGCAGGTTCGAGAGAACCGGTGCTGTTTGATGATAGTGGGGCTTATCTCAGAGTGGAAGGAATAGAGGGTGTTATGCCTGTTTATCCGCTTTTTTTGCTGATTAACCAATATCTGTTCGGCAATGATCATTATCTTCAGATTGTGATTGTAGAACAGGCGGTTCTGGCTGTGGTCTGTATTTTGATTTTTGTTAAAGTAATCAAAAATAAGTTTTCTTTGAAATATTGGGAGTCTTATCTTGCATTTGGGTTATCTCTTCTGCCATTTACGACGGACATGCCGCAGGCTATGTCCACGCAGGAGATTCTGACGGAAGGGATTGCTTATGCATTGTTTTATCTGTGGATTGCCTTGCTTTTACAGGCGATATGGACGAAAAGATACACATGGTTTGCGGGGTGCTTTTGGATAACGCTGCTCCTTTCCATGGTTCGTTCCCAGCTTCAGATTCTGTTTGGTGTGTGTGGAATCATATTTTTATATATAATTTGTATGCGTGGTATTTCATGTGAAAAAAAGCATATGTTCTTCCGGCTTATATTTGGCGTATTGGGTTGTATTATAATAAGTATTACAGGAGTCTGGGCAACCTCCAAGGTCACATTTGGCTATCAGGATATGATCAGAAACAATGAAAAGTTTTCAGTGTTTGTTATGGAGGTGCAATCACCGGATGAATACCGGGAGTACCTGAAAAATAAGAATGATGATGCAATGCAGCAGAAGAGTCCGGAAGAAATGAAAGAGAGCATACCGGAACATAAGAAGGAAGATTTGATTAATAGAAGCTTTTCAACCAGTCAGTATGTGAGCCTGATCTTCTCCAGGGGAATGTATGAGGCTGATATAGAAGATGCGGGACTCTTTGAAGATGAGGTATTGAGAGGGCTGTTTCTGGAATTATACGAGGCGGCAGATACCGAAAAACAACGATATGAATATGCGCAGACGGGATTATGGATGTGGAAGGATATTGTCGGTGGAGTCGGTATGGTCGGTAAGACCTGTCTGTTAGTACCTTCAGAATACTATGCGGCAAATTATCCTGAAATTATTCTCTCAGATGACTTTAGCGGTATTAGAAATATGCATCTGCAGACAATAGGCATGACACTGCTTAAAGCACATTTTGGAAGATTTCTGTACCATACTTTGATGTTGCTGCCGTCAGCCTTTATCTGCACAGTATTTTTTCAGATTGCGCCGGTCTACGGATTGTGCCATTTTGTTACACTGTTTCTTTATGTTTCTGCATTGGCATTGATGATCTGGGCTTATGCGGATAAGAAAGTGCAGAAGCAGTATGCTGAGTTTATGGCATTGGTACTGGGAACAAATGTAGTGATGGTAGTACTCATATCAATGGTGTTCTTTGGACAGCAGCGATATCTGGTATATAATTTTGGTATTTTCTATGTAGCTTATGGATTGCTGCTTCAGCAGTTGTGGAAGTGCCGTATTCGTGATCGGATGTTTGGGCGAGGCACGAAGCTTGCAGGTTGAGAGAACGACATGGGTATTAGTATGATGGAATAAGGATTACAATGATGAAACAGGATGTGAAAGTGTTGATTATTATACCGGCTTATAA
>JALETS010000101.1 GCA_022781395.1 Lachnospiraceae bacterium
TTACCATTGGCGGAACATCCGTTACATTAACCTCTCTTGCCATCGCGGCTCTTGCAGGTATCATTTTAAATGCAATCTTACCCGGCAATGATTATGTTTTCGGCAACAATCCGAATGGCGATATCAACAGAGGCGTAAGCTTCAATCCTCAGCACGAGAAGGCTGAATGACAAAAAGCCACATCTGTCCGAGACAGATGTGGCTTTTTATAATATCTTAAAATGCGATCTCGCAATCGGGTTCTACCTTCCTGCAGGCTTTCAGTACAGCCTTCATAACAGTCTTCTCGTCTACTCCTTCTGCAAATTCTACTTTCATCTTCTGTGTCATAAAGCTCACTGTCGCATCCGCAACACCCTCAGTCTTTTTGGCAGCCTCCTGCATTTTCTCAGCACAATTTGCACAGTCTACCTCGATTTTGTATGTTTTATTCATATCTATTCTCTCCTTTTCATTTTACTTTTCTTTTCACCCTATTCTTCCACATGTTCCATTCCCATACTGATGATAGCACGTACATGCTCATCATCCAGTGAATAAAAGATAGATTTGCCTTCCCTTCTAAATTTAACAAGCTTGGAAGACTTCAAAATCCTTAATTGATGACTGACGGAAGACTGACTTAAATTCAGCAATTTTGCAATATCATTGACACATAGTTCTGTCTCAAACATTGAATAGAGAATCTTAATTCTTGTAGAATCGCCAAACACTTTAAATAGTTCCGCTAAATCATACAGGATTTCATCATCCGGCTGCTGTTCCAGAACTTTTTTCACCACATCTTCTCTCGCCGCCAGAAAATCTCTCTCTTCATTTTCTCCCATTGCCTCATTCTCCTTCCTCGTTGTTTTAACATATGTTTATCTGTTCATATGTATAGTATTATAATATTTGTATTCTGTCAATAGATTTCTCGGCAAAAAAAGAGATGCCGTTGAAACATGACATCTCTTTGATCTCTTTTTCGTAAAATAATATTTCCTACTGCATCTTCCACTTATGTTTAGAGCTGGAAGAAGGCCACATCTTTCTCCAAAGATTCCGCAATACCCTTCAGGTCTTTTGCTGCCTGGGCAAGCAGATTGATCGTCGCATTCAACTCTTCCATAGAAGCGGTTGTCTCTTCCGTAGATGCCGCATTTTCCTGGGATACAGCAGAGAGACTTGAAATAACATCAACTACTACAGCCCTGTTGCTGTCGCACTCCGTAGCCTGTCCGTTAATAACCTGCGTTTCTTTCATAGAGTCCTCAATACCATTGCTGACATCACTGAATTTCTCTTTGGTTTCATTCAGCTTCTTCTGCTGTTCTGTAACAATCGCATCTACTTCGTTCATAATCTTGACAGATGCTTCGGAATCAATGGCCAGCTGATGAATGATATCCTCAATTGTCTTAGCCGACTGATTGGAATCCTCAGACAGTTTGGATATCTGTGTTGCAACAACCGCAAAACCTCTGCCCGCTTCACCTGCTCTTGCAGCCTCAATACTTGCATTTAATGCAAGAAGGCTTGTCTCGCTTGCAATGGAGGAAATCAGATTGACTGCTTCCTGAATTCTTGTAACGGATTCATTGGTTGTCCTTACCGATTCTTCAATCTTCTTAATCGCCTCTGTCGTCTTATCGTTTGATTCACTCAACTCATTAATGATCTGTGCAGAAGCTGTATCTGCTGAATGCATATTGCCGGACAAGCGATCCAGCTCCCGAATGCTATCCACTATCTTCTCAATAATAATGCCCATATTATTGATCTGACCTGTAGCAGATTCAATATCCTCTGCCATGGATACAGCGCCTTTAGAGATATCTTCTACAGCACTGCTGATCTCATCTGCTGTTGCGGATGTCTGGGAAGCCATAGATTCCAACGAGTCTCCCTGCATCATCAGAGAATCGGTATTCTTTTTGATACCACCCATAATTTGATTCAACTGTGTCAATAACGTTCCCATGGAGTGCGCCATCACACCGATCTCATCATTCCGGGCCAAGATACCGGCAGGTACTTCAAGCTGCAGATTACCTTCGGATAAGGACTCTAACAGCTTCTGAGTCTGAATAATCGCTGCGGCAATTCTCTTGGCAACTAAAAACGCAGCAATCAGTGCAACAATCCATACAACAGCAGAAATGCCAATAATGGAAATTGTCTTCTGCCTTATCGTAGAAGTTACCTCCGTAGAGGGTTCGCCGGCAAATACCATACCCGCAACAGATCCGTCAGAGTTATGTATCGGCTCATATACAGCATAATAAGACTGTCCATTAATTGTCACATCTGATGTTTCATATATATTTCCCTGTTTCAAAACCTGCTCAATTACTTCGTCGGAAGCTTTCGTGCCGAGGATTCTTGATCCTGTGTTAATATCCCGCAATGAAGTAGCACGTCTGGTATCTCCATAGAACAATGTAACATCCGCATTAGAGCCTTCCACAAAGCTGTCAACCACATTCTGCTGCTCCGAAATACAGTACGAGCCCTTAAACAATCTTTCTCCGTCAAGTATCAGGTCTCCCGAATCCTTCGCCTCATATGCGGCATAAACACTTGTACATAAAAGATGCAAGCCATCCAGAGCCTGTCTTTTGACCATGGAACTCATTGCATTAATCGATAAACTGGTAATGATCACTTCCAATAAAAGCATCGGAACAGCAATCATTATCAATAATTCTGACATAATGCCAACTTTCTTTTTCTTCATAGTTTCTTCTCCTGTTTTAACGTATTTTTCTCCCTTTTATCTGTCTACCACGTTGCCGGAGAAATAGACTTTGTGTATATTGCATAATTATATCATATATTTCTCAGTTATGGAAGTACAAAATAACAACAAAAATGTCACAATTGTAAAATTCTTTTATATTATTTTCTGATTTGCCCATTTCCACGGATCCAGTACTTATAGGTCGTCAGTTCTTTCAATCCCATAGGGCCTCTTGCATGCAGTTTCTGTGTGCTGATTCCGACCTCAGCGCCGAAACCGAATTCAAATCCATCGGTAAATCTGGTTGATGCATTGACATAGACACAGGCTGAATCCACCCCTTGCAAAAACTGTTTCATATGTTCCTCATTCTCAGTGAGAATCGCATCGGAATGTCTTGTATTATAACGATTAATATGGGCAATCGCTTCCTCCACGGAAGAAACCGTCTTCATGGAAATAATATAATCCAGATATTCCCTGCCGTAGTCTTCTTCTGCAGCCTGCAGACTGCCCGGTATCAGCTCTGTTACTTTTTCATCGCCACGAATTTCAACCTGCTTTTCCTGCAATGCCCTCCCCAGCTTTGGAAGAAAACTGTCTGCAATTTTCTCATGAACCAATAGGGATTCACATGCATTACAGACTCCGATCCGCTGTGTTTTAGCATTAATAATAATAGGAATCGCCTTATCAAGATCCGCATCCTCATCCACAAAGATATGGCAGTTACCGGTACCTGTTTCAATAACCGGAATGGTGCTGTTCTCTACCACAGCCCGGATCAGTCCCGCTCCCCCTCTTGGAATCAGGACATCCACATACTGCTTTAGCTGCATAAAAGCAGTGGTAACTGCCCTGTCATTATTCTCGATTAACTGAATGGCATCTGCCGGAATCTGTATTTTCTCCAATGCCTCTCTAATGACCTCTGTTATGGCCTGATTCGAATAGAATGCATCTTTGCCCCCTTTGAGGATAACTGCATTGCCGGTCTTAAAGCACAGGCCAAAAGCATCTGCCGTCACATTGGGGCGCGCTTCATAGATGATGCCAATAACACCCATCGGAACCCGTACCTTATCAATATGAAGCCCATTTGGCCGATCAAAGCTTTCCATGATCTCACCCACGGGATCAGGCAATGCTTCAATCTGTCTCAGGCCTTCTGCCATGGCTTCAATGCGATCAGAGGTCAGTTTCAGACGATCCAACAGACCTTCTGCCATTCCTCCCTCCTTGGCAATCTCATAATCTCTGGCATTTGCTTTCAGGATATCCTCCTGACGATCTGTAAGTGCCCGGGCAACACAGTCCAGTCCCTGATTCTTCTGTTCAGTGGACAGGAATTGAAGTTTCTGTTTCGCTTCCACTGCTCTTATCCCTAAATGATCTAAATATTCCATTACTGCTACCAATTCCTTTCTTATCTCCTATTTCTACTATATCAGCCCGCATTCAGTCAACAGATAATCCGGCCTGTAATCATGCGGTTCATCGGGGATCTGTGCAAGCACCTGACAATGATAGGCAAGGGCAATCGTTGTCAATTTGCCGTCAATATCCGCATCCTTCCCCAGATTTTCCAGATATCTGTCGTAAAACCCTTTTCCATATCCGATCCTGTGTCGTTGTACATCAAATACCGATCCCGGCATCCACATCAAGATCTTCCCGACCTGATGTTCCTCCCGGTATGCATTGAAAGGAACACTCTCTATTGGTTCCCGGATTCCCTGATAGCCGCTTTTCAGATCATCCATACTATCAATCTGCCAGAATTCCATATCATCTCCATGTACTTTTGGAGCAAAAACCCGTTTTCCGTCTGCCAAAGCCTGTTCTATCAGCTCTATGGTATCTACCTCACTGCGATAACTTACATAGGCAAGAATCACCTCTGCTTCGCAATAAGCGGGACACAGAAGCATCTGCTCTTTTATCTTCTCGCTCAATCTTTTTCTGTCTTCCACCGGGATTTGATCCCTCCCGGAAAGAATTCTCTTTCGAATCTCTTTCTTTGTTTCCACCATATGTCATTCCTACTAAATAACTGATTCATAATATGTCAGTCTCAATGCGTTCTCTCATTCTTATTCCCGTATTTTTCACCAAGATCTGTAATAGAACCATCCTTCTCCACAATGGAAATGTTATTAAGCTGCCCTCTCAGGTTCGCCCTGACATTAGCCACATATTCCTGTCTGAGTTTCTGCTGCTCTTCCTTCTCCGCAGCAGTCAATCCCTCCGCCTGTGATTTGTGATACAATTCATTGATCCTGGCAATCATCTGATCTACTTTCATTCGGAATAACCATACCTTTCATATATTTTACTGTTTGTGCATCTGCTGCACATATAAGGGAAGATCAAATCTCTCATCCCGATGTGCCAGAAACAGTGTTCCAATATTCCTGCCGTCTAAAATACGATGGATTACCTTAATATCTTTACTATTGGCAATCACCATATCAATACCCATACTGCTTGCAATTTTAGCTGCCTGCAGCTTGGTGTTCATACCTCCGGTTCCTACCGTGCTGCCGGTAGATGCCTTTCCCATATTGATAAAATCATCATTCAGTTCCTCAACTACCTCTATGTACTTAGCATCCGGATTCGTCCTTGGATCATCCGTATAGAGTCCGTCAATATCAGATAGAAGAATCAAAGCATCGGCTTCCACGAGAGAGGCTACAATGGCAGACAGTGTATCATTGTCGCCGATCTCAATCTCATAGGTCGCAATCGTATCATTTTCATTTACAATCGGGATTACCCCCAGCTTAAATAATTCAGCAAATGTATTCTGCGCATTATAACGGTTGAGATTATCCACAATGGTATTCTTCGTCATAAGAATCTGGGCAGCCACCTGATTGTACTCAGCAAATATCTTCTGATAAGTCATCATCAGCCTTGCCTGTCCCACAGCGGCGCATGCCTGTTTTACGGCAATCGGATTGTCCTCTCCGGTTTCTCCCATCATAACTGCTTTTTTACCTACTGCAATAGCACCGGAAGTTACCAGCACAACATCCTTTCCACGATTTCTCAGATCACACAGTTCCCGCACAAGTACATCCAGTTTTGTATAATCCAGATCTCCTGTCTCTGCATGCTGTAAAGAAGAAGAACCTATCTTGACAACAATTCTCTTCTTATCCTTCATCATCTCTCTGACACTGTCATTCATCTTTCTATCTCTCCTCATATTTTTAAGTAATTTAGGCGTTTGCGAAACTAATATTTATACTTGAATACGTTGTACGTTAATTTCGCACAACGTTGCAGATACTTCATTCTTTAACACACCGATGCATATACAGCAGCAATTTTTTCTGCAGTCAGAATTCCATCCATGGCTGCCGAAGTAATACCTCCCGCGTAGCCGGCGCCTTCCCCACAGGGATATAATCCTCCCACCGCAGACTGCCCGGTATCATCCCTGTCAATCCTGACCGGCGAAGATGTCCTGCTCTCAATCCCTGATAAATAGGCTCCACTGTCATCAAATCCCTTTATATTGTGACCAATCAGGTCAATTCCTTCCACAAGCGCCCGATTCAGTTCATCCGGCAAAATATCATGTACAGGAGCCATTTGCCAGGCTCCCTTGACAGCCGGTTTAAAATCAGGATAATCCTTGGCTATTTCGGAATCCGGAGCGGTCTGACCCGTTACCGCTTCTCTGTAATCACCGTATCGCTCCACCGGAACTGTTCCCCGACCGATCCGGTAAGCCCGCTCTTCCAGCTTACGTTGAAAAGCAATACCCGCAAGCGGCCCTGTGTCCGGATAATCTTTTGGTGAAACAGTCACGATCATTGCACTATTGCTATTGTCACCATTACGTCCGCTGTAACTCATGCCATTGACTGCCGTTCTTCCGGCTTCAGAAGAAGCATTCACCACATATCCGCCGGGACACATACAGAAGGAATATACCCCTCTCCCATAGGAAGTCTGTGCCGTTACTTTATAGCTTGCAGCAGGAAGCCGCGGATGTTCTTCTCTTCCATATTGTATCTGATCAATCATCCGACGGGGATGCTCCATTCTCAGTCCTACTGCAAAAGCTTTTGCTTCCATGGGAATCTGTCTGTCATACAGCATCTGAAAGGTATCTCTCGCACTATGTCCAATGGCAAGAACGACCACATCGCTTTGCAGTTTTTCGCTATCGTTGATTTCCACGCCGCTGATATGCCCCTGTTCTATTATAAGATCCGATACTTTCGCCTCAAATCTTACTTCACCGCCCCACTCAATAATCTGTTTACGCATCCGGCTGACAACCGAGAGCAGACTATCCGTTCCGATATGGGGTTTGGCCTCATATAAGATTTTATCCGGTGCACCTGCCTCCACGAAAATGCGCAGCACTTCCCGGTTTCTTCCATACTTATCCTTTACCAGTGTATTTAGCTTCCCATCAGAAAAAGTCCCTGCACCGCCTTCTCCGAACTGTACATTAGAAGAAGGGTCAAGTATCCCCTCCTGCCAGAAACGTTCCACATCTGCTTTTCGCTGCTCCACACATCTTCCCCGCTCCAAAAGTATCGGACGGTACCCATGCTTTGCCAGCATATAACCACAGAAAAGGCCTGCCGGACCTGTTCCGATAATGATCGGACGGTTCTGCATAGGTTTTATTCCGGACATTCGAAACTGATAGGGTCTGTGTACAACTGCCTGTACCTGGTTACTCCGGCAGCCTGCAAGTACCTTTTCCTGTGCCTGCACTTTCACATCCACTGCATAGATAATCGTGATGTCCGGTTTTTTTCTGGCATCAATGGATTTCTTTACAATCTGCAGTTCTTCAATCCTGTTCGGTTCTATTCTCAGTATTTTGGCCGTCTTATGTAATAAATCCCCCGGACTGTGCTCCAAAGGCATTTTAATCTGATTTACTCGAATCATTGTATCCAATCTCCACATCAGAGCATTCCATGACTATTCTTATACTCTCACAGCTGCCCAGCCGCTGCCATACCTGCCACGGCACCACTGCTCCAGGCCCATTGCAGATTATACCCTCCGCAAATACCATCTACATCAAGCATTTCTCCCGCAAAATACAAACCACGGATAAGCTTTGATTCCATACGTGATGTCACTTCCCTGCAATCCACACCGCCGGCACTTACCTGTGCCTGCTCATAAGAATTTGAGTTCCTGACCTCCACACGAAAAGAACGATACAGACTACCTAGTTTGTTCCGTTTGGCTTCCGGAACATTTTCTGCCCGCTCTGTCTCCTTTATATCTGCCAGTTTCAGAAGAAGCAGTCCTACTTTCTTATTGATTATTCCGGTTACAAACTGCTCCATTGTCTGGTCAGCCTGTGCAATCCATCTCTTCTTCCAGAAGGATGTATACTCATTATCCTCATAATCCGGCAGGAAATCAATCTCGACTGTAGTACACTTTTGATTTTGTACCGCGTAAGCAGCTTCTCTGCTGAACTGAAAAACCGGGATCCCGGAAATTCCATAGTCTGTCAACTGTAATTCCCCCCGCTCAGTACAAACCTTTTGCCCGGAAATCCATAAAGTCAGTTCTGCATCACACCTGACACCTGCAATCTGCTTATAGAAGCCTTCTTTGCAACGCAGTGCCGTCAACGCCGGAACAATTGGAATAATATGATGTCCCAGCCTTTCTGCCAGTCTGATTCCCTGTCCGTCTGAACCGGTTTTGGGCGCCGCCTTACCACCACAGGCAAGAATTACTGCATCATATTGATATTTCTGATGGTCCTGCGTCTCCAATTGCATGCCATCTTTCTGTTTTCTGATTTCCACAACCTGTTGATCTGTATGTATCGTAACAGCTAAGCGCTGCATCTCATAACGCAACACATCAAGTACAGTAGAGGCCTGTTCACTGGCCGGATAAAGGTAGCCGTTACGGTTCCTGATACGCATTCCTAATTCTTCATAAAACCTCATGGTTTCCTTCAATCCGAAGCTTTGATATATATCATCTATCATCGCTTTACCGCTTCCAAAATACCATGCACTTCCCATCTTTTCATTAGAGAAATTACATTTACCGTTACCGGTAGCCAGAATCTTCTTCCCAACTCTGTTATTTCTCTCATAAACCGTCACCTTCGCCCCGGCTCTTGCTGCCCAGACAGCCGCCATCATACCGGAAGCACCTGCTCCAACCACTGCAATCGATTTGACCATGTCAATAACCATGCCTTTCTCTCAACCTGCAAACAATATGGGCACTATATACATTGTGCAGAACATAATGATACGCTAACTGGAATAAGACTCCAGAAAATGGTAGAGTTCCTCTTCACTTTCTATATATTTTCCTTTCATGATCTCTGCCTGTAAATCTTCCTTCAGATTCTCAAGCAAAATATCTGTGTTCATATATAAAGTCTTTTTGTCTTGTTCATATACAACGATAAAGTGGTCTGCCACCATCAGATAGAAGCCTTTGTCTTCTTTTTCTTTATAATATTTGCACACAACAACGTGATCTTTGGAAAAAGCCGTAAGCTCTATAGTCTGAAATCCCCGTTCCAATTCCGATAAAGGCGGATTATTATCATAGGCTTCCAGTTCCTCCAACAGTTCTTCCCTGTCTAAACCAATATATTTTACCGGGATAATCTCATTTTTCTCATCGACAATCCCCTTGGTAAGATCAACCTCTTCAATGAGATATTGAGTATCCGCTGTTACCACCGGTTTTTCTTCTACTGCTGCTTCTATGATCTGTATCTCTTCTGTCCCGGTGCTCTCACTGTCCTGCTTTACCTGATTCACACGTTCCTTAGACTGATAGCGGTTCGGATAGAAAAACTGCTCCGCTTTAAGCGCAGTGTATCCTCCTATAGCAAGCATTATCACCGATATTACCAGAAAAAGACTGATGCGTCTTACAAGTTTCATTCCCACCTGCCCTTTCTCAATAGGATTTCCTGTAATCAGTATCAGTCAATTTTGAGTTTTTATACAATGCAACCGGTTTTTACTGCTTTTCTTTATAAGATTCCCATATTTCTCCCCAGCATCAGGAAGAAAAATCCTAACGGCATACGAGATAATTCCGCCTCACCGATAACTTTAAGCACCATCAAAAGCATCACATAAAGGAATACTCCCACAAGACAGGCAATCAGGATCGTGACAAACGCTCCCACAGATCCCAAAAGCAACTTATTCAGCAACAGAACCACAAGCCCGGAAACACAGGCTGCCACTGCCGGGAATGCTACATCCGTCAGCCATGCCTGCCTGTATTTCAGCCTTCTGCTGACCAAAAGGAAGCAAAGAACTGTTTCCAATAGGAAAAACAGAATCAGGGAATAAATTACTCCATCCGCACCAAGCAATCCTCTCTGTATCATCAAATAGGCTGAAACGACGTGCACAAGCACAGAAATCCCAACCGTAATCATCAATTCTCTGACCATATGCAGCTTATACAATACCTGTCCAAACAGAAAGCCCAATCCATATAATACGATCAGTACCGTTCCCTTCTGTAACCAGGCAATTGTTTCATCGGTCATTCCCTTATAAAGACATTTAACCACAGCATCTGACAACACAGCCAGATAAATCGCTATAGGAAATGCAATCATGCATATTTTACGTACTGCCCTGCCGATCCATTCCCGCATAGCACGGTATTCTTCTCTCTCATAAGCATTGCTGATCTTACCTGCCATTGCATATACACTCAGGCAGACAAATACTGCGCCTATCCCGATCAGTACAGCAAACTTACTATAATAGCTGCCCCATAATGCAGTGCGCATTTCTCCCATTTCCTGCACATTCATACAGTAATTGAACATTCTTTGATCAATGAGGATCAATACATTTGACATTATGACGATCAATGCCAGAGGAATACTGTTATTTAGTAACAACCGCTGCAGGGAATATTGTGTCTCCGGCTTTCTGCTGTTATCCTGTCCAAGTTTTCCTTTCAAGGTTGTGGAATAAATCACAAAAACCACCAAAAGGTACAGAATCGTTATCATTTGGGACAGTAGCACGCCAACCATGACTCCCATTGCTCCATAGGCATATGCATATTGATCTGCCTTCAGCAGCAAAGATACTTTCTCTCCATAATTGTTGAAGATATTGCCGCAAATCAGCGCACAAATCAACATGGTTATTTTCTCCAAATACTGTGAATGAGCAACCAATACGCCAAGTCCGTATCCACCAAAATATCCCCTGAAGGTTCCGATCAATGCCGAAAAAATAATCACCGGAGCTGTTACAAGAATAGCCATACGGCTTAAGGACTCCAGAAACAAAACGTCTGCCATCACACGGGCCAGCAGCCCCAATACTACTGCTATTACTACACTTACAACCATATTAATAATAAATGCTGCCTTCAGTACCTTTCCTGCATTCTTATATTGCTCTCTTTTGATCCGGTATCTGATAGCTCCCGACATTGCCCGTCCCATACCGTAAGAGGTAAAAAGGGTAACCAGCCAGTATAATTCAAATGCCGGTGCCAGCAGTCCCATACCGGCATCCCCTACTACCCTGGATAAAGGTATACGCATTACCAGCAATATCATATAGGTCCATAACCCGGCGGTCAGAACTATCTGATTCTTCATATGCTTCGTTCTAATGTTTAATTTCATATTGTTCCTCAATTCTATTCTCTCGTAATTCCAAGCTGCAGAAGTACCTCCTCCTGCTTCTTTTCCATAACCGCCGCTTCCTCCGGTGTCATATGATCGTACCCACACAGATGAAACATACTGTGTGCAGTAAGGAACGCGAATTCCCGAAGTACACTGTGCCCATATTCACCGGCCTGTTCCTTTACACGTTCAGCCGATATGATAATATCACCCAGCAGCAGTTCTCCGCTGTCCGGATCAAAGTAATCTGCCTCATCTTCCTCTACCGGAGTAAAATCTCCTTCCTTTTCAAAAGAAATATTGGGGAAAGAAAGTACATCCGTTTCCTTATCAATATCACGATATTCTCTGTTATAACTGCGGATTCCCTCATTGTCTGTTATCAAGAGATTGACCGTCGTCTCATAAGGACAGTTCTCCCTCTGGGTTACGGCATCCATAATCTGCTCCACCAGCTTCTGTATATCAAAAGGAAATGTTACATCTGTCTCATTCTCAACGTAAGAAGTCATAATATAATTTCTCCTCTATAAATATCTTCTTCATTTCGTGAATCTGTCCAAGCGATATTTCATTGTTCCACAACTCATCTGACTCCAGCTTCTTTCTGAACACAGTATCGATTAACTGTACATAATCCAATTCCACCTTAGGATTTTTAGCAAAGAGATATAAAATAGATGCCACAATATTATCTGCAAACAGAACAACACAAGTATCAACAGATACTATTTTTTCACCCGGGTCTACATATTCCTTCAAAATCTGTCTGGCACGTGGCGGAAATTGATATTCTTCACAGATTGCCTCTACATTCTCCCACGTATTTTCTCCCTTAAGCTTTCCGATTCTGTGATAATAACCACATGCCTTGACGGCAGCATCATCCAGTTTCAATCGTCTGGCAATCTTATCACTCAGATAAGCAGTATGTACCGCACGATAATATTCTTCTTTGGACATGTCTTTAAGCTGCACCAGTAAAGGACACTCCGGATCATTGATCTCCATATACTTCTCCCGGTAGCGATGGATCACTGTCGAGCTGAACACCTTGAGGCTGATTAACAGTAAAATACAACAAACCATCAGATTGATCGCCGGAATCAAAAACTGAGCTACAGACAGCTTTTCCTGGGCAAACAGGATCACGTTGGCAGTCAGGCAAAGCATCAGCATCAGCATGGAAATTACAATCGGAATTCCTACGTGAAAATCTTCATCCAATGTGCTAAATACCAGAATTCCTACCATGCCACTGATAAAATACAGAATGAAAACTGCATAATCGCCGCCGGAATAATTAACTGCCATCAACAGTCCTACGCAGCCAGCTGCAAGTCCTGTCATTCCATTACTGAATACTCCTAACAGCACAAAAATAACAAGAAAAGGCCATCCCGTTACCGGGAGATAGGGCAGAAATATCGATGCAGTAAGGCTGATAAGATACATAATCGCAAATCTGCCGTATCTATTCTCATTATGATAAATAAAAAGCCCATTGACTTCACTCAACGTAAAAGAAAAAATAACAAGTCCGGTACCGGCAAGCGCCATTACAACATCCCTGATCATCCGGTCTGTCTGTACCTGATACAAAAGACCACCGCCAAATACAATACCGCCGGACAGAATAAACAGACTTGTAAAAACCAATATTCTTTTCCAAAAGTTCCTCTTATTTTCTTCCACGATTGTACTTCCTGTTTTTCGATTTGGATTCACTGTACTTCTTTTCTTTGGACTCATAGTCCTCATACGCTTTCACAATCTTCTGTACCAAAGGATGCCGTACCACATCCTTACTGCTCAGCTGACAGAACGCAATATCATCTATTCCGGACAGTACCTTAGCCGCCACATCCAGTCCGGATCTGACATCCGGCGCAAGATCTTTCTGTGACGCATCTCCGGTAACTACAACCTTGGAACCAAAGCCGATACGGGTCAGGAACATCTTCATCTGTGCGGGTGTGGTATTCTGCGCCTCATCCAGAATAATATAGGCATTATCCAATGTTCTGCCCCTCATGTATGCCAGGGGCGCTACCTCGATTAGCCCCTTCTCCATATTCTTATTAAAATTCTCTGCGCCCATAATCTGATAGAGCGCATCATAAAGAGGTCTTAAGTAAGGGTCAACCTTACTCTGCAGATCACCCGGCAGAAAGCCAAGCTTTTCTCCCGCTTCAATAGCCGGTCTGGTTAGAATAATGCGGCTTACCTCATTATTCTTAAAAGCCGTGATAGCCATGGCCATTGCAAGATATGTTTTACCGGTTCCTGCAGGACCAATACCAAACACAATCATATGATCCCGAATGGCATCTACATACTTCTTCTGCCCTAATGTCTTCGGTTTTATAGGTTTACCGCTCATAGTATGACAGATACAGTCTCCGTCTATCTCAAGCAGTATATCTTCCTTACTTTCCTTTCCCATCTCCAGGGCATAATCAATATTCTGTTCTTCCAAAACATTACCTCGTTCTGATAAAGTAAGCAGTTCCCGTACAATACGGGTTGCCTGCTCAACATTTTGCTTATCTCCGCTGATCTTCACGGCACCATCTCTGTCAACAATGATCACGTGAAGATCATCCTCTATTTTCTTGATATAGGAATCACATTTTCCAAACAGATTCTGCATGTGTTCCATCGGCACATCCAAGCTGACTGTAAATTCTCCCATACTGTCTTGCCTTCCTACTCTGCCGTCGGTTCCTGATCAGACGTTTCTTCTATCGTCGTTTCCTCAATCGGTTCCGTCCGGGTAGACACCAGCTTCACGGCCGATTCTTCCAACTGCATTCGGGCATTTAATACCCAATTTTTTTCATTCTTTTTTATTGTAACATTTTTTTCTGTAATTTGTACCCCTTTTTCCTCTAAAGTTGATTTTATTTTACTCCATTCCTCCTGCATGATCTGTTTCATTTCTTCTTCCGTATGCTTCTTTTTTATTATTTCGTATTCCTGTACTGTTCTATTCCCGTAGAATAACGGAAGATACAGATGATCCAGCAGCTGCACCTGCTTCTTTTCCTCACTGACATCATAAGCATCATAAGGAATTCTTCCCAACATAAAATTCCACTCTTTATCCCTGAGCCCCAGAAGAGGCGTTTGCTTCTGTCTGCCGGTATATTGCTTTTCTTCATACAGAATATCCCTTTTGACGGAAACTGATTCATGGTATCGCAGTATAATATCCGCATCCGACTGTACAAACTGATATTTTCTCACAGTAGTATCTTCATTGTATACCGGTACCGCACCACTTATCAGTACATCTCCCTTCTCCACCTGATCTCCCAAAGCAACCTGTGGAACACCGCTTCTTGTTATGATATAGGACACTGTTCCGGCTCTTGTGGCAATCAGATCCATTCCCTTTTCATTTTTTTGTTGACCGCCTTGGTCATATTCCGGCATTTCATTTTCCTTAATGCTGATAATCAGAGTTGTACCCTCAAGCTGTACGGAAGTCCATGTAATCACATCATAGTCTTCCCGTAGATGCTCCTCAAGTTCTTCAATATTCAGCCTGTTTTTCTTCATCGACACATGGACACCCTGTTCCTCTAGATAATCCATGAGCACATCCTCTGTCAAAACATAGTTGCCTTCTATTTTAATATTCCATATATATCCGGATGTCAGAATCCAAAACGTCATACACCCTATAAGTCCCAGCACAAAAATTTTGCGTCTGCTCATTTTAGACACAAAAAAAGGCAGTCCATATTTTTTGAGAATGGATGCCCTTGTTCCTGTTTTTTTGAGCAGCGGCTTTAAAGCAAAAAAACCTTTCACGCTGATATTCATAGTAGTATAATCGCCATGGTCGGCAATATCCCATACCAGTATATCGTGATTGCCGCAAAGATTCAGCAATCTTTCCGTGGAATAGCCCCACACCCTGATCGTCACATAACCTCTGATATACTGTATCCAATGAAGCATCCTAAACCTCCACGTTTACTCAATCTAGGGGAAAACAGCTCCTAAAAAGCATTTCCCTTATACATACCGGACAGCATCAATTCTGCCACTTATTTTCATATCTTCATTGGTATAATAATCGATGGACAACTGCTTCCCCTCAAAACAGATCTTGCAGTTTTTCCCCTGGAGCACAATAGATTCCGTATTGTATTCCAGTATGCCTTTATAATTCTCTATAAAGGCTTCCCCATTACCGGTAATCGTAACAATAGCTGCTCCCAGCATAGTATCCTTGGGAAGTCTTAATGACTCTACAATCAGTTCTTTTGGTCCTGTTAAAGCTGGTATCGATGATCTCTTACTATTTCTTCTCATAGTTATCTATATGTCCGCTCTGAACATTTAAGACCATCCAAATCCCTGTCCCATATTACTGTCTGATTACACCCTTGATAAAGGGAAGCTTCTCCGGCTGCCTCTCGTCAAAATGATAAGCTTTCAAAAACCTCTCTTTAGCCACCTCCAGTTTATCCCTGTCATTAGCATAAACCGTAGCCAGGGATTCCCCGGTCTGAACAAAGTCGCCAACCTTCTTATGCAATATCATACCTACCGACAGATCGATAACGCTCTCCTTCGTCTCTCTGCCACCTCCTAAGATCAAAGAGCAGATTCCGATTTCATCGCAGTCAATCTTCTTCACATATCCCGCTTTCTCCGAAAGGATTTCTTCCGTGATGGATGCCTTGGGAAGCAGTGACGTATCGTATACAGCCTTGGCATTACCGCCCTGTGCAGCCACAAAATCTGCCAGTTTCCTTAACGCGCTTCCGTTCTTTATCACATCTGAAAGCATCCGTCCGGCAATATCCTCATTATCGGCCACACCGCCGGCGATCAGCATATAAGTACCAAGTGTCATACATAACTTTGTGAAATCCTCCGGTCCTTCTCCCCGAAGAGTAGCGATAGCCTCCTCTACCTCCAAAGCATTTCCTACCGCATATCCCAGGGGCTGATCCATGTCAGACACTACGGCAATCGTATGTCTGCCTGCCATATTACCCAAAGTTACCATCTCTTTGGCAAGTGCAAACGCATCCTCTTCCTTCTTCATGAAAGCGCCGCTTCCCGTCTTCACATCCAGTACGATGGCATCGGCTCCGGCGGCAAGCTTTTTGCTCATGATGGAGCTGGCTATCAATGACATATTATCCACTGTGGCAGTCACATCACGCAGTGCATACAGCTTCTTATCTGCCGGTGCAATATTCATTGTCTGCCCCATAATAGAAACTCCTATTTCATTCACCTGTTTCATAAAATGCTCTGTGGAAATTCCCGTGGTAAATCCCTCGAAGCTTTCCAGCTTATCAATGGTACCACCCGTATGTCCAAGTCCTCTTCCACTCATTTTCGCAATCTTGACACCGCAGGCAGCTACCATAGGTGTCAGTGCAATGGAGGTTTTATCACCCACACCACCGGTAGAATGCTTATCCACCTTGATACCGGAGATAGCAGACAGATCCAGCATTTCACCGCTATGTGCCATTGCCATGGTCAAAGCTACGGTTTCCTCAGCACTCATTCCCTGAAAATAAATCGCCATCATCATGGCAGACATCTGATAATCCGGAATACGGTCTGCCGTATATTCTGCGATCATATACTTGATTTCTTCTTCACTCAAAGTCTCCCCGTTACGCTTTTTTATAATCAGATCATACATTCTCATATATATCCACACCTCTCTCAGCTTGCAAACTACACATTCCTATTTATGATATGGTTCCCCATTTATGATACGATAACCGCGATAAATTTGTTCCAGTAGGATTACTCTCATCAACTGATGCGGGAAAGTCATCCTTGAAAAGCTGACTGCCTCGTCTGCCCTTGTGCATACTTCCTCATGCAAACCCAATGATCCCCCAATGATAAACTGGATATGGCTGACTCCCTGTACGGCAAGCTGCTCCAGTTTCCCGGCAAAAGCTTCCGAGTCATACATCTTACCACCTATCTCAAGTGTGATTACATAGGCTTCCTCCCGCACATATTTGAAGATACGATCCGCTTCCTTCTTCTTGATTGCATTTTCTAAAGCTTCACCCGCTTTATCAGGAGTTTTCTCATCCTCCACCTGTACAATCTCCAGTTTACAATACCGGCTAAGTCTTTTTTCAAACTCAGCAATGGCATCCCGATAAAATTTTTCTTTGATCTTACCTACAGTAATAATGGTTATTTTCATGATTCCTCATACAATTTCTGATAATATTCATCTATAAAATGATCCAGGAATGCTTCGTCCAGATTCAGAAACTTGTCACTGATCATACTCTTCATTTTATCTGTGCGTTTAAAATACTTCTGTTCCTCCGGCAGTTCTTCATCCTCAAACAATCCCTCATCTACCTTAGAAGGGCTCAAATTGGTCTGACACCACTTCTCCATCTCTGTCATTAAGGAATCCTCTGCTTTTGCCTTGCTAAACAGAACTTTGGAACTGCGCATGGAAACAACACCAAACACAATAAAAAGAATAAACATGGCTCCCATAACGCCACAGACCAGATATTTTGTCATACCGGCATTCTGATAAACAGGAATCACTCCCAAAAACATCAATAAGATTACTACAAAACCAATACTTCCTACTGCAAGCAGCGTGTAGGCAGAAGACCTGTTATCCTCCGCTCTTGTTGCACTGTTCTGATAGGCATGATAACCTCTCGCCTCCTCATGATGCTCTATTTGCTCTCCCTGCAAATCCTCTCTCTCTGACGAAACCGTTTCTTCCTGATTGTCATCTTCGTAAGCTTGCTCTCCGTCTTCTGTTATCTGTTCCTCTTCTGACATCTGTTCTTCCTGCTGCAGGAATATATGTGTCATTTTAACAGCCTGCTTCAGCTTCATCTCTCCAACAGATAACTGATATGTATGGTCTTCCTCATCATAACTGATCGTAGTCTCTATCTGATTGTAAGCAAGGAACGACTGCAGCCGCTCCATTTTATCCTTTTCTCCAAAAATAAAAGCCTGCTTTCCGCACTCTTCCAGGCTATCTACAAGTTCGACTCCGCATTCCGCGCACACGGCAATGCCTTCTCTATATTCATTTCTGCATTTCGGACACCACGGCATTATAATCACACTCCTTATCTCGCATATTGGGAATCTTGTCCAAAAAACATATCACATAGTTTTATTTTATAATCATTCTGCACTATTTGCAACCTAATATATACTAAAATACAGGCAAAAAGAGCAGTAAAAGGCAGGCATGAAGAATTCCTCATGCCCGCCATCATGCAATCTTTTTATTTTAGCAATTCCCGAAGTCCCTGGTTCTTATTCTCCGACTTATCAATATCCATACAAACAGAATGGTCATCCCGTTTCTGCCATACGGAGCATTCCCCAATGGCACTCATATCTCTCCACAGCTTGAACACTCCTTTATCTGCGATACCGTCCCACTCCTCTACATTACCGGTATAATCTACGGTATTGGCATACAATTCCCCATCATATAAACCATCCGTAAAATTACCTACCACATTCTGCAATATCCTGTCATGAGCCGGAAGTTTGGACACATCTACCTCATAGTGCTCAGCACCCTGTCCGTTTGGCAGGTTATCTGCCCACATACCCGAATAACTATGGGCTGTATATTTCCCCATGGCATTTGTCTTATTCTTCTGCTTGATATAGAAGCGGAACCAGGTACCATTACCGTTTCTTACACCATGAGACCATTCCCCGTAATAATAACTGTTTTGTTCATAGATGGCAAGTCCCTTACCATCAGGCTTCCCCTCACTGTCCACTTCTCCCTGGTAATAAAAACTATCTGTATTCTCCAGTTCCTTGGAAAGCTTTACATAACGTTTCAAATGTGCCAGATCCCAGATGGCGTCCTGATCATTATCCTCAAAATAAGGGAGGGCCTCATTTAAAATATATTCCTTTGTATAAGATATATCGTTCTCGTCCTCCACATCAACCACAATTGCAGTCTTGTCATTATCCTGTGCAACCGATTCAGTCGGGACCTCGTCTTCTTCCACCGCATCAGAAAGTTCCTGTTTCTCCTGAGCATCCTCTGAAGGCTTTACTACAATCGCATCTGAAGCTGCATCTGTACTCATAATATCCTGTTGCTTCTGTTCCTGGGCATATTCTGTAATGTTCTGATTTAAATCTGTTTTTGAGTCCGTATTTTGACTCTGTCTGCGGGACGGCAGTAAAACAAGCAGTACAATAATACAAATCAGAAGCACCACAATAATCCCCAAAAGCACCACTGTCATATAGGGTTTCTGAAGAAACGATACGGCACCGTTTACACTGCAGCCCTTTTCTGTCTTCCCCGGTTCCTCTTTATCAGCATCCTGCTCCAGATCAATAATATCCTGCTCCAGCTCCTCTTCACTTCTGTCGCGCAAATCATCACGCCAGTCCTTATCTTCTGATGCATTATTTCTCTCCAATAAATTCATAAAGTAACTTTCCTTTCCGGTTTTCTCCATGCCAGAGAGCCATATTTTTCTTCTATTACACTGCCTTTACATCATATCAATATCATATATGTCATTCCTTAAAGAACAGGCATATAAATTATTAAGAATTTCTTACTATTGTACAAAAAGTCTGTCCGCCATAGCAAGGCAGACAGACTTCTTCATCTGATACATTCTTATTTGGACAGATATTCGTCAATGCCCTTAGCAGCTGCTTTACCGGCACCCATTGCAAGGATAACCGTAGCTGCACCCGTTACAGCATCTCCTCCGGCGTAAACGCCTTCTTTGGTAGTCTTTCCGAACTCTTCCTCTGCCACAATACATTTATGACTGTTGACTTCCAATCCTTTCGTTGTGGAAGAAATAAGCGGATTCGGAGAAGTGCCGAGAGACATGATAACCGTGTCCACATCCATCACAAACTCAGAGCCTGCTATCACTACAGGACGACGTCTTCCGGAAGCATCAGGCTCTCCCAGTTCCATCTTCACACACTTAATTCCATTTACCCAGCCGTTCTCATCAGCAAGAATCTCTGTTGGATTAGTCAGCAGATCGAAGATAATGCCCTCTTCTTTGGCATGATGTACTTCCTCCACACGGGCCGGAAGCTCTTCTTCACTTCTACGATACACAATATGGACCTCTGCCCCCAGACGAAGCGCTGTTCTGGCAGCATCCATAGCAACATTACCACCACCTACAACAGCAACCTTCTTACCTCTCATGATAGGTGTATTGGAATTTTCATCAAAAGCTTTCATCAGATTACTTCTGGTCAAATATTCATTGGCAGAAAACACACCATTAGCCTGCTCTCCGGGAATACCCATAAACTTCGGAAGACCTGCACCGGAACCTATGAATACGGCATCAAATCCTTCCTCTTCCAATAACTCATCAATAGTCACAGATTTACCTACAACCACATTCGTCTCAATCTTGACACCCAGTGCCTTCACATTTTCAATTTCTTTTGCCACAACAGCCTGCTTGGGAAGACGGAACTCAGGAATACCATATACCAGTACTCCGCCTGCCTCATGAAGTGCCTCAAAGATAGTAACGTCATATCCCATCTTAGCCAGATCTCCTGCACAGGTAAGACCGGAAGGACCGGAACCTATTACAGCAACCTTCTTTCCCTTCTTCTCTTTGGCGCCCTCAGGCTTCACACCATTCTCTCTCGCCCAATCAGCTACAAATCGCTCCAGTTTACCGATAGAAATCGGCTCTCCTTTAATACCACGGATACATTTACCCTCGCACTGGCTCTCCTGCGGACAAACACGACCACAGACTGCCGGAAGAGCTGAAGACTCGCTGATGATCTGATATGCTGCTTCAATATCTCCGTCTTTGACTTTCTCAATAAATCCCGGAATATTAATGGACACCGGACAGCCCTTGATACACTGTGCGTTCTTACAGTTGATACAGCGTGTTGCCTCGCACATTGCCTCTTCTTTATTATAACCTAAACACACTTCTTCAAAGTTTGTTGCACGCACTTTCGCATCCTGTTCACGGACAGGTACTTTCTTTAAAACATCTACTTCCATTAGTCATTACCTCCGCAATTTCCGCATCCGCCGTGATGAGTATCTCCCTCTTTGGCCTTTAAGAATGCTCTGCCTTCCTTAGTCTTATAAATCTGCTGACGTTTCATCGCCTGATCAAAGTCCACCTTATGCCCATCGAACTCCGGTCCGTCTACACAGGCAAACTTTACCTCACCGTCTACCGTCAGACGGCATGCCCCACACATACCCGTACCGTCTACCATGATCGGATTCATGCTGACAATAGTATGCAGGTCGTATTTTTTCGTAGTCAGGCATACGAATTTCATCATAATCATTGGTCCGATCGCTACACAGACATCATATTTTTTGCCTTCTGTCTCAATCAGATCTTCAATAACCTTGGTTACCATACCACTTCTTCCATAGGAACCATCATCCGTTGTAATATAAAGATTACCGGCTACTGCTTTCATCTCCTCTTCCATGATCAGCAGATCTTTCGTCTTAGCACCCACTATAACATCTGCCTCAATTCCCTTTTCATGCAGCCACTTTACCTGTGGGTAAACAGGTGCTGTACCCAAACCACCGGCCACAAAAAGAATTCTTTTCTTCTTCAGGCTGTCTAACTCTTCACTGATAAATTCAGAAGGACATCCAAGTGGTCCTACAAAGTCATGAAAACTGTCTCCTGCCTTCAAAGTTCTCATCATTTCCGTTGCTGCACCAACCACCTGAAATACAATGGTGATCGTCCCCTTAGTTCTGTCATAGTCACAAATGGTCAATGGAATACGTTCTCCGTCTTCATCCATCCTGACAATCACAAACTGTCCAGGCTGACAGGACTTAGCGACACGGGGTGCCTCCACATCCATAAGATAGATGTTTGTAGTAAGTTCTTCAGCTTTTAAAATCTTGTACATCCTACTATCCTCCTAAATTGATATCCCCTAATTATAACATTCAGAGCTATAAAACAGCCTCCATCTTGTCTATGATATATAAAGTTGCGATTTTTTGCAATAGTTTTATATGGGAACTGCCATAAAATTGCCATCCTCATCATAGCCAAGCTGTGCCGCCTGTCCTGTATGAACCTGTACCAGAAATACTTTGTCAGTACGGCTCAGCATACCGGTACCGTCATCATAATACTCATTAATGGTATAATAATCATTCTCGCCAATCCGCAATACCGAACTAAACTGATAACTCAGGGTGCCGCTTAACCGCTTGTTATGACCTGCTGCATCCTGCAGGTACTCTTTTTCCACCAGTTGATTTACCAGACCGGATACCGCCCCTTCCGTCGAAATAGCATCCCGAAGTGACAGGGTATAAGTCCGCATGGTAACCTCACTGGATACACCTTCTTCACTGATATTAATAAATTTGAAAAGGGTCTTGCCCAGAGGCATTGGAATCGGTCCGGTATAGGGAACACTGTCAGCCGACGGCTCCGATTCATCGGTTGTATAATAGATTTTGCAGCCTTCTGCACCCTCCACCTCGATCATAGTCGGTTCCGTATATTCTCCACTGTACAATTTGACTTCCGGCGCGTTTGGAACCGATAGATTGATCACATATTTCTTACTGACGATTTCACTTTCAATCCCATAATCATTCACAAAGAAAGCGCTGACCGTATACTCTCCTGTTTCTAAGAAAAGAGGCGCCGTATATACCATGCTGTTAGTATCCGGCTTAGTTCCATCCATAGTATAGTAAATAGTTCCCGATGTATTGGAGCTTAGTTTCAAAGGAATTACTTCTGCATAAGTTCCCTCCACATAACTGAACTCCGGTTCCATAGCCATATAACTCTGGAATATATTTACAATACGGCTATCTGTACAGTTTCTGAGCAGCTCATTAATCTGTGCATACTGCCCCTGATTGGCATATATTGTAATCACCTTATCATAAGCTTCCTCCACATCTTCATAAGGGAAGCTGCCATCCTCAATGATTTTCATAAGCTGTGTCAGGGCAGAAGAATTATCCTGTTGCAGATAATAGTAATCTGCCTCCAAAAAAAGAAGCTGCGCCTCATCCGGATGTTTGATGTAAGCTTCCTTCAGACAGGCAATTGCCTCATCATACTTCTCGTTTGCTGCATATTCCTTCGCTTTGTTGATCTGATAATCTACAGTTTGAATATGGTATGCATACGTACCATAAGAAAGAAGCACTATTGCAAAAATAATAATCAGACTTGTAATCACCCATGTTTTTCGGTTTCCGCCTGTTCTTTCTTCATTTTCCGCCGCTTCTTCTATGCTTTCCTCATCCAAAGATGGCTGTGTGTCTTCTCCCTCCTGCATAGCTGCCAGCGTAGACAAGGTTTCTGTTATGCTGTTTTCTATTTCAGGTTCAAAGTCCGGGACGATCTGAATTTCATATCCGCATATCTCACAGATCAAATGTCCCTCCTTCAACTCATTCCCACAATTCGGACATTTCATAAACGATTCCTTTTCTATTTTTGCAAAGCTACAGATTCCACACAGTTATGCATTAACATGGCAATTGTCATAGGCCCCACGCCACCAGGCACAGGTGTAATTGCACTGCAGACAGGTGCTACATCCTCATAATCCACATCTCCGCATAACTTATTATTTTCATTACGATGGATTCCTACATCAATAACCACCGCACCCTCTTTGACATACTCTCTTGTAATCATCTTAGGTTTTCCGATTGCAACCACCAGAATATCCGCTCTCTTCGTTACTTCTTTCAAATCTTTTGTTCTGGAATGAGTAATGGTAACTGTACCATTCTCTCTTAGCAAAAGAAGGGCCATAGGTTTCCCTACAATATTACTCCTGCCGATTATCACACATTCTTTCCCGGCAATTTCTATCCCGGAACGTTTCAAAAGCTGAATAATACCTGCCGGTGTACAGGATACAAAGCCCGGCTGTCCGATGCAGAGTGCACCTACACTCTGGGGATGGAAACCATCCACATCCTTCTTCGGATCAATCGCACGGATCACCGCATCCTCATCAATATGCTTCGGAAGCGGAAGCTGTACCAGAATACCATTTACTTCCTTCTTCGCATTCAACTCTCCGATCAGAGCGAGCAGTTCTTCCTGAGTTGTCTCTTCCGGCAGTTCATATGCCAAAGAATCTATTCCAATATATGCACATGCTTTCTTCTTATTACCCACATACACACTGGAGGCCGGATCATTTCCTACCTGAATCACAGCCAGGCATACCCGGATACCCTGTTCTTTCATTTCCTCCACTTTTACCTTTAACTCATCCTTGATCTGTGCTGAAATTGCTTTTCCATCTATAATCTGTGGCATTGCTGTATCCTCCTTTTTCTTTCTGTTAACAGGTAGTGATAGCTTTAGAATAAACCCGTAATCTCACCCTCATCATTGACATCAATCTGATAAGCTGCCGGCTTCTTAGGCAGTCCGGGCATAGTCATGACAGCTCCGGTCAACACAACCACAAAGCCTGCACCTGCAGATACATATACCTCCCTGACATTCATCTCAAATCCTGACGGTCTGCCAAGAAGTGTTGGATTATCAGACAGAGAATACTGGGTTTTAGCCATACATACCGGCATATTACCAAAACCTAAATCCTCCAGCTTCTGTAACTGTTTTTCTGCAGCAGGCGCATAGGATACGCTGCCGGCGCCATAGATTTCCTTTGCAACAGTTTCAATCTTCTCTTTTAAGGATAAGGAATCCTCATATAAAACCTTGAAACGGCTCTCTTTCTTCTCTAATGTATCCAGCACCTTATTTGCCAGGGCAATACCGCCTTCGCCGCCTTTCTCCCATACCTCGGAAATAGCGAACTCACAGTTTCTGTCCTCACAGAACTGCTGTACAAAATCAATCTCAGCCTTCGTATCTGTCACAAAAGAATTCAGAGTTACCACGATCGGCACTCCGTATTTATGCAGATTCTCGATATGCTTCTCCAGATTTACGATGCCGGCTTTTAATGCATTCAGATTTTCTTCGGACAGATTCTCTTTCTTCACACCACCGTTATATTTTAAAGCCCTGATTGTTGCAACCAATACTACGGCATCCGGCTTCAAACCTGACATACGACATTTAATATCAAAGAATTTCTCAGCACCCAGATCAGCACCGAAGCCGGCTTCTGTAATGACATAATCAGCCATCTTAAGTGCTGTCTTTGTTGCGCGGATAGAATTACATCCATGGGCAATGTTTGCAAAAGGACCTCCATGGACCAGAGCCGGTGTATGCTCAAGCGTCTGAATCAGATTCGGCTTTAAAGCATCTTTAAGGAGAGCCGCCATGGCGCCAACTGCCTGAAGATCTGCCGCTGTTACAGGTTCCCCCTTAAAGTTATAGGCAACAATGATCTTGCCCAGCCTTTCTTTTAAATCCTTCATGTCGGATGCCAGACACAGAATTGCCATAATCTCACTTGCCACAGTAATGACAAAATGATCCTCTCTGACCATACCGTCCATTTTATTTCCAAGACCTACTACCACATTACGGAGCACTCTGTCATTCATATCCAGACATCTCTTCCAGACTACCTGTCTGGGATCAATTCCCAGTTCATTGCCCTGTTGGATATGATTATCCAATAAGGCTGCCAGCAGATTATTTGCCGAGGTAATCGCATGAAAATCACCTGTAAAATGCAGATTCAGATCCTCCATCGGTACTACCTGTGCATAACCGCCACCCGCAGCACCACCTTTGATTCCAAAGCAAGGTCCCAAAGAAGGTTCTCTAAGAGCAATAACCGCTTTCTTGCCAAGTTTACCAAAAGCCTGACCGAGTCCCACGCTGGTAGTTGTCTTGCCCTCTCCGGCGGGAGTAGGATTAATGGCTGTTACCAGTATCAGCTTTCCATCCGGATTATTACTGATACTCTCTATGTATTCATCTGAAATTTTAGCTTTGTACTTACCATACAGTTCCAGATCATCAGCCTGAATACCGATTCCCTCCGCAACACTTACAATGTTTTCCAAAGCTGCCTCCTGTGCGATTTGAATGTCTGTCTTCATGTCCATCTCCGCCTTTCTATATTGTTTCTTCTACAAACTGCTCAAATTCCGCTGCAGTCATTAGTACCTTACGGGGCTTTGTACCTTCCTCTTCTCCTACAACACCGGCCTCACAGAGCTGGTCCATTATACGTGCTGCTCTGTTAAATCCAATCTTGAAAACTCTCTGCAGCATACCGATAGATGCTTTGTCTTTATCAATAATAAATCGTCCGGCATCTGCAAAGTACTGATCATATTCAGAGCCGCCTTCCGCATTGCCGCCTCCACCTGCAGCACCCGAACCATTGTCCATACTCTTGATCTGTTCTTCAATATCAGCATTATACACATTTCCAATGGCCTGATTCTTTAAAAAGTCTACTACATCTGATACTTCCTTATCAGATACGAAAGCACCCTGAATACGTGCCGGTTTCGGATATCCTTGAGGATAAAACAGCATATCTCCCTTACCAAGAAGCTTCTCCGCTCCAACCATATCCAGAATCGTACGGGAATCCACACCTGAGGATACTGCAAACGCCACACGGCTTGGCATGTTTGCCTTGATCAGTCCGGTAATAACATCAACAGATGGTCTCTGGGTGGCAATGATCAGATGAATTCCACAGGCTCTTGCCAGCTGAGCCAGACGACAGATAGACTCCTCCACTTCTCCCGGCGAAACCATCATGAGGTCTGCCAGCTCATCTACAATGATCAGAATCTGCGGCAGTTTCTGCGGTGCATCCGGATCTCCGGCTGCCCTCATGCTCTCAACCTTCTTATTATATCCTTTCAGGTCACGCACGTTAAAGTCCGCAAATTTCTTATATCGCTCAGTCATCTCAGCCACACCCCAATGAAGAGCTGCCGCAGCCTTCTTCGGGTCAGTGACAACAGGAATCAATAAATGAGGGATTCCGTTATAAACACTCAGTTCGACCACCTTAGGGTCCACCATGATCATCTTCACATCATCCGGATGTGCTTTGTACAAAATCCCCATAATGATTGTATTGATACAGACAGACTTACCGGAACCGGTAGCGCCTGCTATGAGCATATGCGGCATTTTGGCAATATCGGTCACAACAATCTGACCGCCGATATCCTTACCGACTGCAAACGCAAGATTTGAGGGGAACTCTTTAAATTCTTTGGATTCCACCAGATCGCGAAATGCCACAGCTGTATTCTCTTTATTGGGTACTTCGATTCCCACAGCAGCTTTGCCCGGAATCGGCGCCTCAATACGGATATCCGTTGCTGCAAGATTTAATTTTATATCGTCTGCCAGACCTACGATTTTACTGACTTTAACACCCTGCTCCGGCTGTAATTCATAACGGGTTACAGAGGGACCCTGGCTGATATCGGTAACTGTAACCTTAACCCCAAAGGTCTGCAGGGTCTGTTGCAACCGCGCAGCTGTTTCCCGCAGTTCCTTACCGGAATCACCACCGGACTTGCCGCTTCCCCTGGCAAGCAGACTGATTGGCGGAAATTTATACGGTTTTATCGGCTTTCTGCCATTTCCCGACTGTCCCACACTCTCTGCTGCAGTTCTACCTTCCGGCTCCTTCCCGGTATTTTTTACTGCAACCGCACGCTCTCTTCCCGGTGTTGCAGCCATGGTATTCCCCATCTCTGTAGTATAGGAATTCTGTGGTTTCAAAGGTTCATAATCCGGCTCTGTGACCGAATCTTCCGACGAATAATCCGATGCTCCGCCCATAGTCCTGCCATTCATGTGAATTACAGGTTCCTCGGATGAATGAAGAGGAAACGCGCCTGGCGCCATCTTCTCACCTATATGTATCTCATCCATTTCATCCGATTCATTCTCAATATAATGATAAGAATGACTCTCTCGCACCTGCTCTTTTGCCTGAACATAATCCGTTTCATCTTCTAAAGGATTTAAAGTAATTTCGTGAATATCATCCCTTGTCTTCTCAAAATTATCTTTTTCTTTCTCCTTATCCAGCGCCGTGTCGATCATGACGCCGGATACCTTCTTATCCATACGGAGAATCTTCTCGTTTTCTTTCTCTTCTTCCTTCTGACGACGAAGCTCTGTCTCCCTTGCTCTGCGCTCTTCTGCCTCACTGCGTCTCTTCGCAGCTCTTTCCCTGCGGTAAGCTGCATCCTCCACGGAGCGCTCATATACCTTACGTCCCTGTCTGGTAACTCCACCAATAAACGATTTCTCCGTCACAATCACAAAACAGATAATACCAAGTACAATAATCGCCAATACGGTGCCCACCATTCCCAGGAACTGATAAGACACATAAGCAAGAGAACCTGCTATCACACCGCCACCGTTGTGATTTTCACTGCATCTTGCATAAATTTCCTTAATCTGATAACTGTCAGTTCCTGCAAGGTCAGTACCAAACAATTCACAGATCATACTGATCAGCAGGAACAGTACCGCACCGGCAACCAGCTTTCTGGTTGCAATATTGTTTCCCGTATTCGATAATCCAAAAGCAACCGCTAAGAAGATAATGATTGGTGCAATATAAGCCAGCAGTCCAAAAATCCCAAACATGATATCACTTACAAGGTTGCCGATTTTACCTACCACACCAAAATTGCACAGAAAAAGTATTACTGCCAGTGCCAGCAATCCAATCAACAGAATTTCATTACGGATTGCACTGTCCATAGGTTCCGCCTGTTTTCTACTGTGCGCAACGTTCCTATTGGTCTGCGTCCGTCTGTTTGAACTGCTTCTATTTGTATTTGTTGTTTTCCTCTTCGCGGAAGATGATTTTCTTCCCTGATTAGATGCCATTACAATGCCTCCCAAGCACAATAACGCTGCCTGCGTAAATGAAAATTTAACTCAATATAGTATATCATTTTCATTTTGGCTTGTCATCCCTTATTTTGTGTCTTCTCCTTTCCGGTCTACCATATCATGAAGCCTGGCAATTGCATCCCTGATACCACCAACTTCACAGATAATGCCTTCCTCCACTGCTTCTCTGCCAACCAGAACCGTTCCCACATCCTTAGTAAGCATTCCTGTCTCCATCATCAATTCCTCCAGTCTCGGCTTGGAAATTTTACAGTGTTCACACACGAAACCCGTAATACGGTTCTGAATCTGCTTAAAATAGTCAAAAGTCTGTTGCACGCCAATAACCATCCCGCTTAACCGAACCGGGTGAATCACCATGGTACCGGTAGGCACAATATAGGAATAATCGGTACTGACCGCAATGGGTACCCCGATAGAATGACTGCCTCCCAATACAAGCGATACCGTCGGTTTACTTAAGGAAGCAATCATCTCCGCGATGGCAAGTCCGGCCTCCACATCGCCTCCCATCGTATTCAGCAAAATCAGTACGCCATCAATCTCCCGGCTGTCCTCAATAGCCGCAAGCTGTGGCAGAACATGCTCATACTTGGTTGTTTTAGATGAACTCCCCAGATTATCATGTCCTTCTATTTCTCCGATTATTGTGACCAGATGTATTTTGTGATGCTCTCTATTTTCATCGAGGGTAATCTGTCCGATTTCCTCAATCCGCTCATCCCTATGTTTTTCCTGCTCTCTCTTTTCTTCCTCCCTGCCATTTTCTTTTTCGCCGTTTTCTTCTGCCTGTGCCTTTCTATCCTTTTCCTTGTTCTTTTCCTTATTGTCTTTATGACAATCCTTTGCTTTATGATGATTATTGCCCATTTCTGTCCTCCAATCTGCAGTATGACTTCCAGAAAGCTTCTTCGTCGATTCTTATCAGCTTCTCACTACATGCGAGCTTTCCTATTACACAAAAAAAGAGAACCACTTTCATGATTCTCTCTTAGTTTACGTGATCTTCAGACAATTATGCATAAATTTACTGAATATCAAAATCATCCTTTTCATCAACTTCGACATCATATTTCATATCTTTGTCTTCCACCGGATATTGATAATCCATCTCTTTCTTCACATGCTTCTTTGGAAGCGGAAGGGGATTCTCAATAAAACGGGACTTTTCTTCAACCGGTACTGCCGCCGCATTGATTTCTTCAATCTTTGCCCGGACCACTTCAGCTTTATCTCCGAAAATACAGTTCTGAAGCCCGGCTCCCGCAAGCACACTCCATTGAAACAGCGCTATCATCGGATAAGACATTATTCCCGCTGCAAACATCGGTGTAGGCGCGATCAGCAGACAGGCCAGAATCCATAGCATAAAATTCTGTTCTTTCCTGCATCTGAAATATTCAAAAACCAGAAAAGACGCCGCTATCATAAGAAGCGCTATTACCGGAAGTTCCGGTCTGATCTGTTCAAAATTATGAATAACAGCAACCTCAAACTTCTGCTGATACAGGGAAGCCCAGCCTGATATACCCTGTATAAAACCTGTACCACGATACAAAGACACCATTCCGGACATAATGAACAGTCCTGCTGCACAGGAAACTATCGCTGTCAGAAACGTGATTACACTCATGCCCGTTCCATTATTAACACACTTCTCCTCAGGCACGGTAAGCTTCTTGCCGGTAAACAACGCAATCAAAAAAACAAGCAAAACAATAAGCTTCAGATCAAGATATGCCAGAATTCCTGTCACAAGCCCTACCAGAACAGCACCACAGACTGCCATAAGTTTATTAAACCGATTATCGAGGTAATCCTTAAGATATGCTGTAATCAATAACAGCCCACACATATATAACATAAAAACAAAGCACTCTGGAGAAAGATTATACATCTCGCTTAAATAAATGCCTGAAAATGACAGATATACGAGAACGACACATGCAGCCAGCTTTCCGACCGTCTTTCTCACAACCACATAAGCTGAAACGATAGAAATCAT
>JALETS010000144.1 GCA_022781395.1 Lachnospiraceae bacterium
CATTGATCTGCTGCGCTGGATGATGGGCGATGAAATTGACTGTGTAGTAGGAATGACGGACCGATTGAAACATAATTATATCGAAGCGGAAGATCTGGGTATTGCGCTGATCAGATTCAAGAATGGTTCTTACGGTATTGTGGAAGGTACCACCAACGTGTATCCGTCTAATCTGGAAGAGACTCTCTATTTGTTTGGGGAGAAAGGAACTGTCAAGGCTGGCGGCAGCTCCGTTAATGTGATTGAGGAATGGCGATTCGCAGATGTGCTGGATGACCCGGAAGAGGTTAAGGCACAGTTCCATGAGAATCCGCCTAATGTATACGGATATGGGCATACGCCATTGTATGCTGATGTGGTAGCAGCTATTGAGCATGACAGAGCACCTTATGTAGACGCTGAAGCGGGCAAGCGGGCACTGGAACTTGTGCTTGCGATTTATCAGTCTGCGGCAACCGGTGAGGTTGTGAAATTCCCGTTACAGGACTGTGCAACAGTTGATTTCAAAGGCAGATTCTGATAAGGGATACTGCCTGTATTTCTAATCGATACGGAAAGGGCATGGTAAGGAATATGTCTTATTTTGTACATGAAAGCAGTTATATTGATGATGATGTAGTGATAGGCGATGGTACGAAGATATGGCATTTCTGCCATGTACAGTCCGGTGCCGTTATTGGAAAAGACTGTTCTCTCGGACAGAACGTTAATATTTCCAATCGCGTTAAAATCGGGGACAGAGTGAAGATACAGAATAATGTGTCCGTATATGAAGGGGTAGAACTGGAGGATGGTGTGTTCTGCGGTCCCTCCTGTGTTTTTACCAATGATCTGACCCCGAGGGCAGAATTCCCGAAGGGGCATGAAAATTATAAGAAGACTATCGTCAGACATGGAGCCAGTATTGGTGCCAATGCCACCGTGGTGTGCGGACATGAAGTGGGAGAATATGCCATGATAGCAGCAGGAGCAGTGGTGACTAAAGATGTTCCACCTCACGCACTGATGGCGGGTGTGCCGGCGGCAAGGATTGGCTGGGTATGCCGTTGCGGCAACATATTGAATGAGGAATTAAAGTGTCCGGTGTGCGGACAGAGCTATGAAGCATTAGAATAGCTGATAATTATGAAGTTGTTAATTATGCACAGTGATGTATAGATTGGTAATATAGGAGACGGTATAGAGCCATGGAGTTCCGTGATTTAAAAGAACAGTACAAACAGAATAAAGAAGCCATAGACCGTGCGATTGCCGGAGTGATCGACAACACGCATTTTATCAGCGGACCACAGGTAACAGAATTGGAGAAGCAGCTTGCCGAATACGTAGGCGTTAAGCATTGTATTGCCTGTGGAAATGGTACGGATGCACTTCTGCTGGCACTGATGGCATGGGATATTAAAGCCGGGGATCTGGTATTTGTCCCGGATTTTACTTTTTTCTCTTCGGCAGAGGTAATTGCGACGTTGGGAGCGACTCCTGTATTTGTGGATGTTGATTATGATACCTTTAATATGGATGTAGACAGCCTGAAACGTGCAATCGAAGCGGTTGAGGAAAAGGAACGTTATCGTATGAAAGCGGTTATTGTGGTTGATCTGTTCGGACAGCCGGCAAGACTTGATGAAATCAAGAAAATTGCCTCAGAGTATAGTATGTTTCTTTTGGAAGACGGAGCCCAGGGATTCGGTGGAGAACTGAATGGTAAGAAAGCCTGCAGCTTCGGAGATATTTCTACCACCTCCTTTTTCCCTGCTAAGCCGCTTGGATGTTATGGAGACGGCGGTGCGGTCTTTACGGACAATGACGACTGGGCAGAACTGGTAGGATCATTCAGGGTACATGGCAAGGGCAAGGATAAATATGATAATGTAAGGATCGGCATGAATTCCCGCCTGGATACTTTACAGGCAGCTATTCTCATAGAAAAGCTAAAGATCTTTAAGGAATATGAGTTTGATCGGTGCAATGAGGTTGCAGCATATTACACAAGAGAACTGTCCGGTACGGTTCATACTCCTGTAGTACTTCCGGACATGCGTTCCTCATGGGCACAGTACACGGTCAAATTTGAAAATAAAGAATTACGGGATAAGGCAGCTGCTGTATTAAAAGAGAATGGTATCCCAACAGCGATATACTATGCGAAGCCGATGCATTTACAGAAAGCATTTGCAGATGTGCCATCAAACGCGGAGGAGCTGCAAGTCAGTACCAAGCTGTGTGATGTGGTGCTGTCACTGCCGATGCATCCTTATCTGACGGAAGAAACGGTTATGAAGATTTGCAGGATGATTAAAGAAGTGGCGGAAGCATGAAAAGGAAATTGTATCTGATTACAAAAACGTTTCCCCACGAAGGTGGAGAAACTGCATTTTTATCTCCGGAGTTTCCGTATCTGTTAAAGAACTTTGATGTAACGGTTATTACTACGGAGACGGTTATGGAGAGCCCAAAGGCTTCTTCAGAGATTAACATTGATTTACAGACAAATCTTCTTGATAAATTATCAGGAGTGTTACGTTTTCTTTTTCATGCAGATGCGTGGAAAGAATTATCAGATATTATGCATTCCGGGCATGACAGGATGCACCAGATTTTCAGGGGGCTGATGTTTGGTGCAGCTGCAGAGAACTTTTACAGAGAACTGCGTAAGGTAACAGGGATGTGCAGGGAGACGGATGCAATTTACTATTTTTACTGGGCAGATTACAAATGTTTTGGCCTGACCATGCATCACAGAAAGTATCCGCATATTCATATTGTGGCAAGAACCCATGGATACGAGTTGTATGATGAACGGGAGATATATGGCAGGCAGTTCTTCAAGCCTCAGATGGACAGAGAACTTGATCGGCTTGTTTTTGTATCTGAGTATGGTAAGAATTATTATCTGCACAGATATAGCAAGAAGGATAGCGAGAAATATCCATTACACCGACTGGGAATCAGAAAGCATGAAGATAAGGCTCCCTATGTGCTGAGAAATAAGGAATTTGTGCTTGTCAGTTGTTCTAATGTGGTAGATATTAAACGAATTGATTTGATCATAGATGCTCTGGCATTGGTGGAGGAGCCTGTCAGATGGATACACATTGGTGACGGAACCTTAAGAAGTAAACTTCAGAACAGAGCAAAAGAGGTTTTGGGGACCAAAAAAAATATTACTTATGAATGGAAGGGTGTACTGTCCAATAAAGAGGTAATGGAATTTTATCGGCAGCAGCCGGTACACTGCTTTATTACTACAACCTCCACAGAGGGAGGGAATCCTGTATCCATACAGGAAGCATTATCTTACGGAATACCTGTTATCGGAACTAAGATCAGTGATATTCCTTATATGGTGGAGGGAAACGGCATTCTTCTTTGTGAAAATCCTACTCCACGGGAGATTGCCGAAGCGATTACTCAGATGTGTCAAATGGAAGAGAAGACATATTATGAGTGGAGAGAAAATGCATATCAGAAGTATCTAAGATTTTATAATGCAGATAAGCTGCATCCTGAGATGATAGCGGAGCTTATGGGGTTACGAGACAGATGAACAGATGGCTTCTTTCTAATCAACTGAATATAGAGTGTCTTGATAGCAACAATAATTTGGAAAAATGCAATGGTTATGTTCGTTATATGGATTTGTGTCGTAAATTTCCAAAGGATTGTGTAGATATAGTAAATGCTGATTGTTCCGTGTTTTTGGATGGATATGTGAGTAATAAGAATGAGTTGAACAAAGAGTATGGGTACGATAAGTGGGAAGACACTTTTTCTATGATTGAAACAGGACAGATTTTGTCGAATCTTCGAGGTGGTTTCTGTGGTTACCGCTACAATGCGGGTAAGAACGAGTTCCTGCTCTTTACGGACCACGTGGGAAATAAAGCGGTATATTATTATATGAAAGATTCAAATGTCATATTGTCTAACAATATCAATGATATTGCAAAGGTTTTGAAAGAGAACCATATTGCCATGGAAATTGATGAAAGGGCAGTTCTTTATATGTTGACCTATGGTTTTATGATGGATGATACGACATTCATTAAGAACGTAAAAAGGGTAATGCCCGGGCAATATGTCAGGATTGTGGATGATAGCGTGGAGCTTGTTACCTATTATCAGATTGATAATACCAAAACAGAATCCATTACGGAAGAACAGGCAGTGGAGAAATTGGATGCTGCATTCAGAAATGCCATTAGACGGGAATTTGAAAAGGATAGAGAATACGGATACAGACATCTGGTTGACCTGAGTGGCGGATTAGACAGTCGGATGGTATGCATGGTAGCCCATGATATGGGTTACACTGATCAGATGAATTTTACTTACTGCAGACCCGGATATCTGGATCAGAAGATTTCTGAACAAATTGCTGCAGACTTAAAACATGAGTATCTGTTTAAGTCATTGGATGATATTCGATGGATGTATGATATAGATGAGATTGTTAGTAAAAATAATGGAGCAGCTCTTTTTTCGGGTATTACAGGGGGTAATCGTTTTCTTAAGAGTATAGATCTTTCAACATATGGTATTGAACATACAGGAATGATAGGGGATGCTATTGTTTCGACTTTTTATAAAGATGAAAGTTTCAATTATAGTGAACCCAAATGGGGATATCATCGTTATTCTGAGAAAATGAAGGCTGAGTTTGATAATTCTGCATTGACCAGATATCCTAATCAGGAAATATGTGCAATATATACTCGAGGTATTTTGGGTGCCCAATCTTCTTATATCATTAGACAGCATTATTTGGAAACAGCATCTCCCTTTATGGATGTGGATTTCTTAAATGTATGTTTTTCCCTACCTTTTGCATATCGAAAGAATCATCATATCTATTTAAAGTGGATGAAAGAGAAATATCCTCAAGCATGTGAATATGGGTGGGAAAAATGGGGAGGTGTAAAGCCAAAAGAAAATCTTATTTTCTTCAGACGAATAGTAACAGGTAAGAAGCTTTTGAAAAATATGTTACTGAAAATGTTCAACAGGCAAAGCAGGGACAGTATGAATCCAATGGATTATTGGTACAGACAGGACAGAGACATTCAGCTATACTATAAACGGTATTATGAAGAGAATATCAGTAATTACGTCTTGACAGAGCAAATGCGAAAAGACATTCAAGAGATGTTTGAGACAGGAAACTTTTTGGAGATGGCAATGGCACTTACTGTACTTTCGGCTGCCAAACAGTATTTCGGTTGAAAAAGTAAGCAAGTAATGGAGAGGAAATTGTTTTGGAGAAGAGAAAATTAATAGAACTGGATTTTATGTTTGTTTATGAGCATAAAGTTCGTGAATTGGAAAATCTGTGTCTCTTAAAATATGAATTGGATAAGCGGGGATACCGGACGAAGATTGTGCAGATAGAAGAAGAAGAAGCCATCACTGCCATGCGACCGGTTTATCATGCGAAGGTCGTTGTAACAATGGCATGCTATCAGAACAGTTCAATAGAGTGGCACACGAAGAATTTTGTAAAGTTTGATAAAATTATAGATCTTCAGTGGGAAAATATTGTATTCCCCATGGATGAAAAAGACGAGAAGGCATATAAGAATTATTCCGGTGTTGCGAAAGAAGTGGTAAGAGTCTCATGGGGCGAGATGAATAGAAAGCGTATGCTGGAAGTGGCACACATGGATCCTAAGAAAGTTAAGCTGATCGGACATGTGGGAATGGATTTCTTGCGTGATGAGTTGAAAGGGTATTACCGTTCCAAGGAGGATGTTGTAAAAGACTATTCAATTCCGGCGGACAAGAAGATATTCCTGTTTATTTCACCATATTTCTCCGACTATCACACAGAGGAATACCTGGTTGAAATGTGTAAACGATTTGGAGAAGGCTGGCGCAGTTATTATAAGGACTGTATGCTGCCGTCCAAAAAGGCTATTCTGGACTGGATGAGCCGGATCTGTGAAGAACGCAGGGATATCGTATTTATCTATAGACCGCACCCCGGTGAAGAAAGTGCTCAGGCAGAGGCAATGGCGGAGAAGTATGATAACTTTAAGGTTATCAGCGAGCTTTCGGTCAAGCAATGGATTCTGATCAGTGATAAGATATATACAGGTAACAGCTCAACCTTTGTGGAGGCATTCTTTGCTAAGAAAATGTGCTATTTTCTATTCCCATATCCGGTTCCGGAAGATTATGAGCTTTTTATGATCAAGGGAGCTGACCGTATTACAGACTATGAAACTTTTCAACGATCAACACAGGATAATGATATGCCGTTTCCGGTCAAGGAGGAGATTATAGATTCCATTTACTCCATAGACTGGCAGAAACCAAGCTATATCAAGTTCGCTGATATGGCAGAAGAGGTTTTGAAGGATTCTTATTATAATTTAACGAAAGAACAGCTCAAAGCCTACTATCACAAGATGGGAGTAGTGGAGAAATGCCGGAGGATGCTGATTAAGATCACGCCTTTGTATGACTGGTATCTTAGTAAACTGGAAAATGAGAACATCCATTGGAAATGGCTGGAACCAATGAGGCAATCCAGAAAGAAGTTAAGGAAAATAGCTCAGGATCATGCTTTTGAGCAGGCGAGTGAGGAAGAGATTAATGCTATTATAGCTAAAATAGCGGCATTGTTAGAGAAATGATTATTATAAATTGAAAGATATAAGATGGAGGAAATTATTATGAGCGACAAAATCACAGCAGTAGTACCGGTAAAGGGAAGCAGTTCCAGATTACCTAACAAGAACATATTACCATTTGGAGATTCCAATCTGTTACAGCATAAGATCGAGCAGTTGAAACAGGTTAAGGGACTTCACGAAATCATCGTCTCTTCCGATTCCGACGAGATGCTTGCAATCGGTGAGAAATGCGGTGTAAAAGCGATCAAGAGACCTATTCAGTATGCAAACGAGTCTGTACCTTTTGGTATGTTCTTAGAGTATGTATGCGATATCATCGAGGGAGATCATCTGATGTGGGCATGTGCTACATCTCCCTGCGTGGAGCCGTATCTGTACGAGAAGGCGATTAAGACTTACTTTGAGAAGTTACAGGAAGGATATGATTCCTTAGTGACCTGTTCTCCTTATCAGACATATCTGATGGACGAGAATGGTCCGTTGAACTTTAAGATGGGATTAGAGCATAAGAATTCCGAGCAGCTTCCGATGCTATACCATTTCACCAACGGTATCGATCTGGCACCGAAGGATAAAGTAAGAGAGTGGCATTATAACTATGGGCCGAAATATTACAAGCTCCTCGTAAATAAGAGAGAAGCTGCGGATATTGATGATGTATATGACTACGAAATGGCTAAGGTATTGTATGCCATGAAAGATCCGAAACCGACCGTATAGAAAAGTGCTTTATGAGAGATTTCGTATAGTATCTTTTAATAAGAGAATTGGAGAAGAACATATGAGAAAGAAATCAGTCAGTAAAAATATTTATATGCGGGAGCAATGTCTGTGCGTTCATGTATATAGCGGAATAACAAGCAGATGCATTTGTCTGATGGATGCATATCATTTGGCTAAAGAATATAATATATCTAAACTTATTATTATATGGCAATTAGAG
>JALETS010000107.1 GCA_022781395.1 Lachnospiraceae bacterium
GGTAATGCCGAGAAATTAATGTTATCTCCGGCAAACAGAAGTCCTCTGCCTTTGCGATCCGTTACTTTTGCATAACGGACACCGGTCTTATTTCCGCATTCCTGAGGCACCATATACTGTGCCATATTATCCTTGACCAGATTCCGGTAAATACCAAGCTTGGCGCCTTCTTTTCTGTCCTCATAGGTTTCTTCGGGACCATTTCCATACCATTCCACATGATCGTAATCGGCATCACAGTGGAACATCATACCAAACTCAGGCATATCACCCAATTCTTTAACCGGATCATAAGATAACGTAGTCTGAATCCGGCCATCTCCATAGACTCTGTAGGTTACCTGACATTCTGCATCCGGTGTAGTCTGTAACCGGTAAGTATAAGTCAGGGTCAGGCAGTCTTTCTCTTCTGTTACCACCGGATTATCGTACTGCGTACCACCCGGTGCTTCTCTCTTAGTTCCTACCCCTTTGCCTGTCAGATAGAGGCTGGCGATTTTCCACTGGGCATACCGCCCCGGCATATTGTTGCCTTCATCATTGTCAATCGGTGCACGCCAGAAATTTGGTTTCGGTGTCCTCTGAAGCATCTCAACTCCGGCATAGCGATAGGAAACCAGTCCGCCACCCAACATAGAGAACAATGCATCAAATTCCTCTCCCCTGACACCGATATTATTATTACCGTAAATCACCGTATAGGGTTTTGTTTCTGCTTTCATGCAGTCCGCGGCTCCAACAGGGATCCCTGCCTGAACATCTGCGCTTACATCAGCACCGCTCACAACTGCCACCACAGCTTGTCCGAATGCCACCTCATAGCCGGCTTTTTCCCATAGCGTATCTTGCTTCAGACGGAAAGAAATGGTCACTGCATATTCGCCTGCATAACCAGGAACAGTAAATGGAATCGGAAAACTTGCCCGGCTTTCCGGCGCCACGGCTATTTTCAATGCTTTCTCTTCTATCTGCACACCATTTCGTAGCAGTATGGCTTTCGCTTCAAACATTTCTGTATTTACAAACAGATTCTTATTCCATACTTCAAATTCCTTCTTACCTACCGAAACCTCTATGTTCTGATAGTCAAATTTCACTTCCTGCATCTTCGGGGATGCATCACGCTCACCGCCATATACGATGCCGTTTCCACTGAAGTTATAATCAGAAGGACGGTCACCAAAGTCGCCGCCGTAGGCTTGAAATTCTTTACCGTACCGGTCTTTTTTGTAAATTGACTGATCAATATAGTCCCAGATAAAACCACCCTGGTAACCGGAATTCTCCTTATCAGCAAGGCGGGTATACTTATGCAGAGCTCCACAGGAATTACCCATTGCATGAGAATATTCACAGGACACGAACGGTTTTGCGTCGGGCGTTGCAAGGTATTCTTCTATCTCCCATACTTTCGCATACATACGGCTCTCCATATCGGAGCTGTCGTTATAGGTTCTGTCCTGGAAGACGCCTTCATAATGTACAAGCCTGGTATCATCCAGTTCTCTGAATTTCTCGGACATCCGGTAGATGGTTCTGCCACCGTAGGATTCATTACCGCAGGACCACAGCAGGATGGAAGGATGATTCTTATCCCTCTGATAACAGGAATTGACACGGTCAAGCATCATCGGCTCCCATTCTTCCCTGTCCCCGGGCAGGATATATGATTGATCCTTCAACCCCCTCATATAGGCATCCCAACTACCATGAGTCTCCATATTGTTCTCTGCCAGCATGTAGATACCATATTTATCACACAAATCATAAATATCTATATCGTCCGGATAGTGGCAGGTTCTGATGGCATTGATATTGTGACGCTTCATTGTCACGATATCCTTCTCCAGCTCTTCATAGGAAACCTGACGTCCGGAAACAGAACTGAACTCATGTCTGTTAGCGCCTTTGAAAACAATACGTCTGCCGTTTAGCAGCATCCTGTTATTCTTCATTTCGAATTTGCGGAAGCCTACTGCCTGCTCCATATATTCTTCTGTCTCACCGGAATCGGAAAGCACCTCAACAGCAAGCTGATACAGATTCGGTTCCTCCGCACTCCAGAGCTTTGGACCGGCAATCTCCTCCTGCAGCATTATCGTAGCAATACCTGCAACGTCCTCGTCAACCTTCTCCGTCCGTTCAAACAGGATCTTGTCATCATCCATCAGCGTATAGCGGATACTTCCATTTCCTTTGACTTTCGTGACAACCTCCAATACAGCCTTTGAAAAATCATCCTCTGCAAAAAGAGTTTTTATCCGGATATCCTCCACGTGTACCTTTGGTACCGCATACAATTCCACGCTACGGTAAATGCCGGAAAAGCGGAAGAAGTCCTGATCTTCACACCAGCTGGAAGAGGTCCATTTGTACACCTGCACCGCCAGTTTATTTTCTCCCTCTCTGATATATGGAGTCAGGTCAAAATCGGAAGGTGTAAAGCTGTCTTCGCTGTAACCTACATAGCTGCCGTTTAACCAGAGTGCCATGCCGCTTTCCACTCCACGGAAACAGATACGGATTTCCTTACCCTGCATCTCCTTTGGCACTTCGAAATATTTCACATAGCTTGCCACCGGATTAAAGCGTGTAGGAATCTCTCCGGGTTTTAACGCTTCCCTTCCATCCCACGGATACATGATATTCACATACTGAGGTGCATCATATCCCTCCATCTGAATATGCGCCGGAACGCGGATATCTGCCCAGCTTTTACAGTCATACTCTGCTTTCTCAAAACCTGCAATAGCAGAATCGATGTTGACCGCATAGGAGAATTTCCAGATACCATCCAGGGACTTTTTCAGAGAGTTCTTCCTCTTAAAGAACTCCTCTTTGTTCTTATAAATTGCCTGCGCAGAATGTGCAGGAAGTACATTTTCCTTAAAAAATAACGGATCTTTTACCTTGTCATAATGAAAGTGTGTCATAAACAGCAAGGCTCCTTTCAAATTATTTTACCGCTCCGGTAATACCTTCTGCGAAAGCATTCTGTAAGCAGAAGAATACAATCGCTGTCGGCAGGGTACAAATCAATACCGCCAGCATCAGCATACCATAGTCCGTTACATAACCCTGGGTCAGGTTTGCGACAACCATGGGCATGGTCTGACTATTAGAATCTGTCATAATTACTTTAGGCCACAGATAACTGTTCCATGCGTTCATAAATGTAATGGTCATAGCTGCTGCATAAGTAGAACGCATAGTCGGAATGAACATCTGGAAAAAGATACGAATCTCAGATAATCCGTCAATTCTTGCCGCTTCCATGATATCATGCGGAAAGGATCTTGCGCTCTGTCTGAACATCATGATCAGAAAAGGCGTAGAAATCGTCGGAAGAATAAATCCCATTGTTGAATTCAGCCATCCGGCTTTAGAAAACATCTGAAACAAAGGTATCATAGTTGCAACAAAAGGCACCATCATTGCAAGCAAAATAATACTCATTACTGCATCTTTGGCTTTATCATGATAAATCTCAAACCCATAACCTGCAAGGGAACTGACTAACAGGGACAAAAGGGTCAGGATAATCGCATACTTAAAAGAATTCCCCAATGCTCTTCCTACATTCTGGTTTGCCAGAAGTGCTTTCAGATTCTCTAAAAAATATGTCCCCGGAATGAGCTTTCCGCTGACAACCTCAGCACTCTTATTGGTCGCCGCACAAATCATCCAGTACAGCGGGAACACGGATATAAAAGATACTATTATAAGAAATAAATACATTCCGAATTTTCTAATCTTAATCACGCTTATCACCCACTTTCATCTGCAGGAATGCCAAAAAGGCAACCAGAATCAAAATCAGGAAGGACATCGCTGCTGCGTATCCGAAATTAGGTGCATACTTAAATGACATATTGTATATGTAGTGTGACATAGTAATGGAAGCATTAGCAGGTCCGCCGTCTGTCAGGTTAACAGATTCATCGAACAACTGCAGCGTACCGTTCGTAGACATGATCGCCGTCAACAGTATCGTAGGCTTCAACAGTGGCACTGTAATCTTAAAGAAAGACTGAATGGCAGACGCACCGTCGATCTTCGCCGCTTCATAAACAGAATACTCAATGTTCTGCAAGCCCGCCAGATAAAAAACCATATTATATCCTGTCCATCTCCAAAGCAATGCAATGATAATGACAATTCTTGCACTCCATGTGTGGGTAAGGAAAGAATAAGGCTGGTCTAATATTCCCAGATTCGTCAACACCAGATTGACTATACCGTTATTAGCAAATAAGGAACGGAAAATAACCGCATATGCTACCAGTGATGTGGCACAGGGCAGGAAGATCATCGTGCGGAACAGGCCTTTAAACCGCAGCTGCCTGTTATTCAGGATAGATGCCAGGATCAAAGCAAAAATCAGCATAAGCGGCACCTGAATGATCAGGTAAAAAAAGTATTCTTAATGGATTGCACAAAAACTGCATCCTGGAACATTCGTGTGTAATTCAAGAGGCCGCAGGACTTCATCGCTGCGCCCACACCGGTTTTAAAAGATAACAGCAAAGCTTTTCCCATGGGGACAAAGCTCATAAAGAAAATCAAAAGTGCGCCCGGCGCCAAAAAGAGCCGGCCGGTTATATTGTGCTTCTTATTTAAGGTCATTTTTTTGGATGACTTACTCAAGCAAACTCCCTCCTTCATATTTTCTGCTAATACTTATCCAAATAATATGTACCGTATCCACTGACGAGATACCGGATAAGAAAAAGGGGAACAGCAGGTTAGAACCGTTCCCCTCATCGTTTCTTACATTACAGATTACTGTCCCATATTGAAGTTTACAGTATCTTCTGCTGTCTGGATAGAAGCCATGATCCAGCATCCATTGACTGTACCTGCTACATCACCGCTTACGAAGGAACCTACATACTCATCCCAGCTGTTTACCTCAACAAGTACACCGGAATCCTTAAGTGCTTTGTAGGTCTCCATAACAGCCTTTAATGTATCATTGTTTACGATATTAGCCGTTCCGTCCTCATTAAAAAGAGAAGAACCTGCAGACTGAAGCATCATCATAATAAGGTCACACTCACCTGCCTGCATGGAGATAAGGGGTTTGCCTGTTGCATCCAGAACCTTCTTACCGTTCTCAATGTACTGATCCCATGTAATGTCAGTGAAATCATCTACTGTTAAGCCTGCCTGCTCTAAAACGTCTGTACGATAGCATCCGATAACAGCACCGTTATCAAAAGGAACACCGTAGTTCTTGCCGTCTACTACGGAATATGCTGTCTTACCTGCTGCAAACTGGGAATAATCAATTCCGCTGTTTGTTAAATCCGTAAAAGCATCCGGATAGCTGATTACATTTTTCTGGAACGCATTATCCTGCATCAGTAAGATGTCTGGTAATGTACTTAAATCACCGGAAGCTGCTGCCGTTGTAACCTTGGTCTGAATATCCTCCCAAGGAGTCTCAACTACATTCAGCTTGAAATCGGGATGATCTTTCTGATAAACCTTCTCAGCCTCATACATTGCATTCAGATTGAATGCCGGGTCCCAGCATCATACTGTCAATGTCTGATCACCGGAAGCCGCTTCGCTGTCTGCTGCCGCTGCGTCATCAGTTGTTGCTGCTTCTTCTGTTGATGCTGCATCCTGTGTATCTGTTGTGGCTGCTGCTCCATCAGAACCGGAACCACATCCTACAAGGGATAATACCATTGTAGATGCAAGTAAAGCTGCCAAAATCTTTCTTTTCATTTACTTCTTCTTCCCACTTGCTTTTTGTGCATTTTGTGCACATTTTTCTTTTTCTCAATCCAATCAGTTCATAAGCATTTGTTAAATTCGCATAATTTACTATTGCTTTCTGTGTGATTGTATGTGCATTATATCTCTTCGAAACTTTCGCGTGTTGCCACAGCAGACCAAAAAAAAGGCAAATTCGACCATGGATTTGCCTCTTAAACGATTACGTTATTGTGTTTATCAACTATATGTTTTACCAGCCTTTATAGGCAGAAATTTTGAAATTCAGTAACTTTCCTTCATAATTTTCGGGATGAATCTTCCATTGATAAGGTGTAATACCGACTATTTTCTTAAAATTACGGTTAAAAGTGGAGACTGACTGAAAACCACATTTCTCAGCCACCATTTCCATGGACGCATTATGCTTTTTCATGTATTCACAAGCCATCTGAACCCTGACCATATTCAGATAATCTGAAGGTGTCATATTCATATTCTTTAGAAAGGTCCGCCTAAAATGTGTTTCCGACATATGGCACACTGCCGCCAAATCGCTAATGGAAAGATCCTCTGCATAATGTTTTCCAATATAATGCAGCGAATCGGATATCTGTGTAATATCTCCGGTATGACTCCTTACCTTACCGGAAGTCTTATAATGCATCCTTGCAATATGTATTAACAGGGAAAGCAAAAGTCCCCGGATTGTTTCAAGATAGAAATCATTCTTTTCTCTCATTTCATCCAGTATCGTCAGAATCAATCTTGCCATCTCCGGCTGCTTTGCTGCATTCAAAAGGCTTGCCCTGCTGTTGACCAGTGCGATGATATCTTCTGCAAAAATGGGATTATCACGATATATCTCATGCAGAAAATTTTCCACATCAATAAAGATATATTCCCACCTACTCAAGGAGCCGTTCTCACTGTTTGTTGTATGCGGAAAATTTTTCGGAATGATCGAGAACATATCCGGCTTATACTTGACAATCTGCTCGTCCAGGACCAGATCTCCCTGCCCATCATAGCAAAATCCTATTTCCATATAGTTATGAAAATGCAGACAGTCAATGCCTTCTCCATACGGTCGTATCCAGGATTCCCCCAGGAGTGCCATCAGTGGCTGATTTTGCGGGATTTCATAATAACGAAACTGTATCTGCTTCTTTCTTTTGCCTACACTGCTCATATTCCTTCCTCCTACATTTCCATTGTAACAAATTATTTGCCTTTTAGCCACAGAATCGGTATACTACAGATAATTACCGAACAATTATGATCTGTCCGGAAAGGAAGGATACACTATGTCAGGTTTACCCTCTATCTACTTCAGAACAGACGGAAATACAGAAATTGCCACAGGACATATTATGCGCTGTCTTACTATCGCGCGCGCCTGCGCTAAGCAAAATGCCAATGTGGCTTTTATTGTATCAGATGAAGAGAGCCTTGCCCTTTTACAGGAACGCTTCGATGTTTCCAACGAATTTGCTGTTTATTGTCTGCAAAGCGACTACCGCAGGATGCATGAAGAACTGCCTGTATTAATTGACTGGCTGGATGCACAAACGGGTTGCAAAGGCGCTGTGTCCGGCGCAGGTCTCAGCAAGCCCTGGCTTTTTGTGGACTCTTATTTTGTTACTCCGGCCTATTTTGCGACACTGGGTGCTCACTATCCGGTTGCCTATCTGGATGATCTAAGCAGCTTTTCTTATAATGTGGATCTGGTCATTAATTATGACTCGGAAACCGACTCCCCTTATTATACAAATGCAAAACGCAAATTATTGGGGCCCAGATATACTCCTCTGAGAGAACAGTTCATACAGCCTGTATATACTGTTCGTCCTTCCGTACAAAATATTTTGCTGTCTACAGGAGGCACCGATCCGAATGGCATAGCAGAATGTCTTCTGCAGAAAATCTTTGACACGCCCGACGAAAGCTGCAGACCACTCCGGATATATGATTACCACATTGTAACAAGCACATCTAATTCCCGCTACCATACATTACTGTCCATGGCTGCCACCAACCCACACATTCATATCCATACGGGTGTCTCTGACATGGCTTCCCTTATGGCATCCTGTGACCTGGCCGTTTCGGCCGGAGGAACTACATTGTGTGAATTATGTGCTGTAGGTGTTCCGACCGTCAGCTATCTGATGGCTGAAAACCAGCGCACTGCAGTTGAGACCTTTGCAAAGGAAGGACTGATTCCTTTTGCGGGCGTAAATAACTCCGCACTTTCCAATATTCTGCGTTTTCTGACACAAATGTCAGAAGATGAAAATGCACGCAAAAAAAGCTCCCAATCCATGAGAGCTTTTCTGGATGGCCGGGGTGCTGTCAGGATTGCTGAAGCACTACTGCATCCTTAACTTCTTCCTGCATACTGTCGGAAGATGCATTTTTCTTTCTTCTATGTCGATACCGGTACCATATGCATCCTGCAATGGTCAGGGCAGATATCACATTGGCAATCACAAATGCCGGAACCGGCCCATACCGCACATAAATATGATGCTCTATACCATCTCCCTTGACTGCCAGGCGAATTCTGGCTGCATCGCCCCGCCTGATCTCAACTTTCTGACCATTCTCATCATAAGCACGATAGCCAATATAACTCAGCATAGGCAATTCAATATACCCTCTATCCGATGTTGCACTGTATGATATAACCGCTTTCGTTCCCTTTTTCTGATAATCATAAACGGTTATATTGTTCATATCCGATGTAATCACGCTGGATGTCAGTCGTTCATCCGATGCCCCGTCAAGCCGCCACTCATGAGGATAAAATAACCCAATATTCGCAGCCAGTTTACTTTCATGTCCCTTAGATGCCACTGCTTCCGGATTATCGTAAGGCATATGATTGTTATCTGTCGGTACAGACACGATCACCAGCAGATTCAACCCTATCAGAAGAGCAAAAATAATATTCCGGAAAGGTTTCAATATATCCGAACGTGACAAACCGATGACACCCACAAACATCATACAGGCACAGGCAGGTCCCAGGAAACGCCACGGGAACTGAATCATTGTTGCAATATTTTCAAACAGACTGTTGGCAAGCAGAGTTCGGTTCGGGAAATATCCGGTAGTCATAAATGCAAGAATACACCCCATAACAAGCAAATAGAGAAGATACCCATCCAAATCCTCCTTTTGACTTCTGTGTTCGCAAAGCAGATAAATCACACCGATGCCAAGACATCCCAGAAGCGCCAGCCCCAAAGAGAAATACTGCTTATTGTACAGGCTCAGACTCTGTGTCAGATTAGAAAGATTGATAGACTGTTCAAAATAGCTGCTCCATCTGAGACTATCCTTACAGATATCCTCCATATAATAATAAGTCATAAAGGGGACCAGATACCACATATTTAACAGCATGGAAAGACCTGCCGCCTTGCCTATCTCCAAATATCTTTTGTCCCTGATAATACGTCCGACATAAACCAGTGCGGTGATCACACATATTACCGCCACAAAGGCAGCACTTAATATGTGGCTCTGAAGCGCCCCGCTAAAACCAATTACCAGGAAATACCATTTCCTGCGGTCTCCCAAAATCACATGAAAGAGTCCTGCTATGACAAATGGCCAGAACACCAACGCCAGTATCTCTCCCAGATCCCCTCTGGAAAAAATGTTGGTAAAGCGATAAGGCATAAGTGTATACAGTACAACCGCCAGTATTACGCTTCTGCGTGACTGCACAATAGACTTCACTGTCACATAAGCACTCACTGCCGCTCCCAGATTTGCCAGGAAGATCAACACCTTATATGATAATGCCAGTGACACTCTGCAAATTCTTAAAAAGGCTCCGATATACAGGAAAAGATAAGGATACATGGCATTCAGATAACCATGATTTTTCAAACCGTCAGGCAGAATATTGACAGGTATCTGTCCGTCTAAAATACCATCCTTCAATCCTTCCAGTCTCGCTAGGTGATAACACAGATCATCACCATTGTAGAGATAAGTCTGCATCATTGGCGAAGTGGCTAAGAGAGCAACCCCTAAAATAATACTGTAATCAACCAATTGCTCCTGCGTAAGCCACTTTCTGCCGTTCCTGACATACAAACAGCCAACTACATTTATCACAGCAAAAAGTACCACAAAGAAGTATGTATCCGAATAAAACATACCCTTAGGCGCCAGTGTAAACTTCTTTATCGTCAGTTCTCCCTGTCCACTGTAATTTGTCTTAAACTGAAGCTGCTTTACATCCTTGGATAATGTAAAATCCACACTCATTTTCTGCTGTCCTGTCGGGACAGGCCATGCAGCAATCTTGCTTCCCTGCTCCCATAATTCCAGCACCGAACCATCGCAATCAACCTTATAATCCATGCTTACGGTATAGGTTCCCTTATTCATCACATACTGAGGTGTATTTGCAATACATCCGGTTCTGGCCACCGATTCCCTGATGACCAACGAATTCTCCGAATCAATCAACCCAACCGAGTGCTGCAGCTCAGAACCGGTATATTCCAAAGGCTGACTGCCTTCGTTATTCAAAAGCAGCAGCACTGTCGCAAGGAGCACGATAATACCATACATTATTTTATGCTTCAATGATATCTCTTTTGTTTTCATTCTCACCCCAGCTTTTTACGCAAATTCCGATAGCCCCATAATAATTTGTAATACAGAATAAACCGGGTAGTAGAGGCAAGCTGCATCTGCACCAGTTTCTTTTCCTCAGCACCGACACGCTCCATATAATAGGGATTCTTCTGAAAATCCGGGAAGTTCTCAAGCATCTCCTGTCCCAGCCTTCTCACGAACCCGGAGCGGATCGGCCGTACACCCTGCATATACGTAAACAGGGTATTTACATAGAACAGCATGGTAAAAGTAAATTCAAGTTCCGGATAATACTTCTCAAAATACCCGTAGGCTTTCGCCTCCCGTAGCATGATCCGCCCGGCTTCCATGCGATCCTCGCATCGTTTCACACTTATCGTATGCACCGTAGAAGTATCATGCTGATAATAATAGTATAACGGCTCCTGGATATATTCAAAATGTTTCGCACGAAGCATCCACGAATTAGCCAGCGCATTATCCTCATAGAAAATTCCTGTCGGGAAACGACTTGGATGATCGATGACAATTTCCCTGCGGTATACCTTGACCACCAGACTACCGCTATCCAGAATCAGGGAACGGTATTTCTCCTCATCCAGAATCCCTGTCTGCTCGGCCTTATTGTTATGCACCACCTGTCCGATCTTCATGCTGTGTTCATCCGTCAGGTGATAATCGCAGCCTACCATATCCGCACCGGTTTCTTCCCCTTTGCGGATCAGTCTCTCGTAAAAATCCGGCGTAACCCAGTCATCACTGTCTATGAAGCCAATCCATTCCCCCTGCGCCTTTTCCATACCAATATTCTTGGCACCGCCCTGCTTCTGATTGACCTCGGAATGGATGGCATGAAATTTATCGGGATATTCTTTCTCATATCTTAGCAAAATATCCCAAGAGGTATCCGTAGAACAGTCATCCACAGCGATAATCTCATAGTCCTGTATGGTTTGACCAACAAGAGAATCCAGACAATATTCCAGTTTCCGGTCTGCCGCCATATTATAGACCGGCACAATAATAGATAATTTCATATTCCTTATCCTTTTTATATGGCATAATAGGTTGCAATCTTAGTCACTGCCTCGATAACGTTCTCTACATCTTTATCACTCATTGCATAATAGAGCGGCAGTGAAATAATTTCATCATACAACTTCTCTGCATTAGGACATAATCCCCTATGATAACCCAGTTTCTCATAATATGGAAAATAGTAAGTAGGAATATAGTGTACGTTACAGCACACATTCTCTGCACCCAGTGCATCGAAGAACTGCCTTCTGTTGATTGTTAATTTTTCCGGCACGATACGGAGAATATATAAGTGCCTCGTAGTATCCGATTCCGGAATTTCCTTCTGTACAAAAATTCCCGGAAGCTTGGAAAATGCCTCATTATATTTTGCCACAATTTCTTTCCTGCGCTTACTGAACATCTCAAGCTTATCAAGCTGGCTGATAATCAGCGCTGCCTGCATATCCGTCATGCGATAATTATATCCAAGCGCAATCTGTTCGTAATACCACGGGCCATCCGACTCGTGTTCCATTTGCGCAGCATCTCTTGTAATACCATGGGAACGATATAGGAGCAGCTTCTTGTATAAATTCTCATCATTGGTAAGCACTGCTCCGCCCTCACCACCGGTTACCGTCTTAACAGGATGGAAACTGAAAGTTGTCATATCCGCCACAGAGCCATTAGGCTGTCCCTTGTATTTCGTCCCGATCACGTGAGCGCCATCCTCGATCAAGGTCAGATTGTTCTCTTCACATATTTTCTTAAGCGGTTCCAATTCCACGGACTGGCCCGTATAGGAAACTGCTACCACAGCCTTTGTCCGGGGCGTAATAGCCGCTTCTACCTTCTCAGGATCAATATTGTAGGTCTCCGGATTGATATCGGCAAAAACCGGACGAGCACCACAGTACAGAGCACAGTTCGCCGATGCTGCAAAGGTAATCGGTGTGGTAATGACCTCATCTCCCTCTCCTACACCTGCCGCCAGTGCCGCTATATGCAGGGCAGCCGTACCGTTACTGCATACTACTGCATATTTCGCACCCGTTACCTTACATAATTTCTGTTCCAATTCTGTAATCTTCGGTCCACAGGTCAGATAATCACTTTTCAATACATCTACCACTGCCTGAATATCATCATCATCTATGTACTGATGACCATAGAAAATCCTGGTTTCCCTGACGGGAGTTCCTCCTTCAATCGCAGGTTTATTCAT
>JALETS010000168.1 GCA_022781395.1 Lachnospiraceae bacterium
GCATCATACATCTGCCAACGGTCTTCTTTGGGAGTGCTGAAAGAACCGTCACGCTCAAAACCGCTGCGGTTTTTGATATAGGTCACGGCAATCAGGACAGGTGCGCTGGCAATAATATTGCCATTGTTCGGGAATATAGAAGTAGCTTCCTTAGCAATCTTATCTTTTAGTTCGCCTTCGATGGCTATGTAACGGGTAATCTGTGTATGTTTCCAACTGGGAGCATAAGATGCCGTTTCAACAATTTGTGCCAGTAACTCGTGTGATACGGGCTCGGATTTAAACTTACGGATACTTCTGCGTCCTAAGATACATTCTTGTGCTGTCATAAGAATACCTCCTTATTCTGTATATCATAGTGTGTTCCCCAACTACATTTTGTATATCATATCATAAAGCATGTGGGGTTTCAAGATTGCAGGGAATAGTTTTTCAAGCAGTTTTTTGAGTCTTTGGATTGTCGAAAGGGTAGGGGTATGTTATAGTGGATAGAAGAGTTACAAATGGGAACGGAGGAAGCTATGACGGAAGAAATCAAGAATAAAGAGGATAAGGTTGATAAGATGCAGGAAGAGACAAAGCGGACTGAGGAGAAAGAAAAGGAATATGTAGAAAGAAAACGTTGGGTATTTTTAGGACTGCCATTTACTTTTACCAAATATACTATTAATGATGAAGTGATTACCATTGACACAGGGTTATTAAATACTGTAGAAAACGACTGCTATTTATATAAGGTACAGGATGTAGAACTGCAAACAAGCCTGATGGAGCGTATCTTCGGATTGGGTACGGTAGCATGCTATACCGGGGATAATACCCACCCGCAGTTGTACCTGGAGCATATTAAGCATGCAAAGGAGATCAAGAATTTTATCTTAAGTACATCAGAGGAAGCAAGGAGAAAGCGCCGCACACTGAATACCTTAAATATTGATGCGGATAATCTGGATGAAATGTAAGGTCAGTCGGGACGAAGAGATTCATCGTTCTCTCTGAGAAGCCGTTCAAACAGAAGTCCGGTTATGAACCAGCAGGGAGCATAATCCAGCCGGATGACACTGCCCAGATTCCATTTGGAGTGTGCATAGTTCCAGGGACAGAGCTCCCTTTTATTCAACCATTTGCCGGTAAGGAATTCTCCGGTGAAGATCAGGCCGGTATAGACCAGACCGCGAAATATGAAGTTATGATTGCGCAGCATACGACTGATGGGAGCTAAGAAGGCGGCAAGTCCGTAAATGGGGAACATCCATATGGATGTGATACCGGGGAGACGGAAATCCCGTTTGCGGAATGCATGAAAGGCAGTAAAACTTATTTCCAGATACCATCCTAACAGTCCACAGTGTATGAAATTGTGAATAAATTTTTTCATAGAATAAGGATTGCCTGTTTGCGAAGAATTTATACAACGTGACAGAAAAAGTGAAACGTGCAAATACTGTCAGGATCTGTAAGGCAGGAAGCTAAGGCAGAAACAGTGAGCAGCGTGGAAGGAAGGGAGTGTGCACATGAATTACAGAGAAGCTATGGCATATGTGGAAGAACTGCAGCAGTACGGCAGTGTCATGGGTTTGGATACGATGCGTGAATTGTGCGCACGCCTGGGGAATCCGCAGGAGCAGCTTAAGTTTGTGCATATCGCTGGAACTAACGGTAAAGGTTCTGTGCTGGCATATGTTTCCACGGTATTGCAGGCAGCAGGATATAAAGTGGGTAGGTATCTTTCACCGACGATCCGGGATTATCGGGAACGATTTCAGATAAACGGTAAGATGATTACGCAGGTAGGACTGTGCAGATATCTGGATATTGTTAAGGAAGCTGCCGAAGCTATGGCAGCAGAAGGATTACCGCATCCGACTCCTTTTGAGATAGAGACAGCGGTAGCTTTCCTGTTTTTTGCGGATAAGCAGTGTGATATTGTGGTGCTGGAAACCGGACTTGGCGGGTCCTTGGATGCCACCAATATCGTAAAGAATACAATTGTGGCAGTTTTTACATCTATCAGTATGGACCATATGGGAATCCTGGGAGAAACGCCGGAGCAGATTGCGATGGCCAAAGCCGGGATTATCAAGAACGGATGTTATGTCATATCGATTAAACAGTCTCCGGAAGTGATGAAGATTTTAAGACAGGCAGCGCTTCTTAGGAAAGCTAAATTCTTTACCGCAGATGTGACCCGGGCAAAGAATATAAAGTATGGTGTGACGAAGCAGCATTTCACTTACGATAAATATAAGAATCTGGAAATTAAGCTGGCAGGGCAGTTCCAGATTGAAAATGCTGTGGTGGCACTGGAAGTGCTGATGGCGCTTTCTAAGCTGGGCTATCCAATTCCGGAGGATAAACTCAGGCAGGGAATGGCAGAGACGAAATGGCATGGCAGATTTGAAGTGATTGGTCAGAAACCACTCTTTATTGCGGATGGAGCGCATAATGAGGACGCTTCTGTAAAACTGGCAGAAAGTATCCGGTTTTATTTTACAAATAAGCGAATCATCTATATAATGGGAGTGTTGAAGGATAAGGAATACGATAAGGTAATCCGTAATACATTTGAGCTGGCAGAGCATATTATTACTGTGACGCCACCTGTCAGGGATAGGGCACTGCATGCTTATGACCTGGCACAGGCAATCCGGGAGTATCACGGAAGTGTGACAGTAGCAGACAGTGTGCAGGAAGCTGTAGAGATTGCTTATCTGCTGGCAGGACTTGATAAGGATACGGTAATCATCGCATTCGGTTCGCTCTCGTATCTGGGAGAGTTGATGGATGTGGTAGAACATAGAGATACGATCAGGAGAGATTCTCATGGTAGACTTGAAGAAGATTGAGCAGGCGGTAACGCTTCTGCTTGAGGGCATCGGGGAGGATGTGAACCGGGAAGGACTTAAGGACACACCCAACAGGATCGCTCGTATGTATGAAGAGATTTATAAAGGAATGGATGAGGAAGCGGCGGAACATCTTTCCAAGACTTTCAGTGTGACAAGCAATGAAATCGTGGTAGTGAAGGATATTACTTTCTATTCTACCTGTGAGCACCATCTGATGCCGTTTTACGGCAAAGTGCACATTGCCTATCTGCCGGATGGTAAGGTCGTGGGATTGAGCAAGCTGGCAAGAACGGTGGAGGTCTATGCCAGAAGACCACAGATACAGGAGCAGATGACAACCCAGATTGCAGAAGCCATAATGGAGCATCTGAAACCGCAGGGTGTGATGGTCATGGTGGAGGCAGAGCATCTGTGTATGACTATGCGGGGCGTGGAGAAGCCGGGCAGTCAGACCGTAACCATGGCTACCAGAGGATGTTTTCAGACAGATCCTAAGCTGCAGCAGTACTTCTTCGAGATGGTCAGAAGATAGCAGGATAATGTCTGAACGGCATCGGAAACACAATCTGACAGAAGGAAACAGGCAGAATGGATCGAATTAACAGAATCTTAAATCATGATTTATATAGAACCTATCTGGAACGAAATGAACAGGCAGAAGCGGATCGACGCTTCTGCCGTCATAACATAGGGCACTTATTGGATGTGGCCAGGATTGGTATGTTGTATAACCTGGAAGAAAACTATGGGCTTCCGAAGGAGATTGTGTACGGGACGGCGCTGCTACATGATATCGGTCGTTTTAGACAGTATGAGGATGGTACGCCCCATGAACTTGTCAGTGCAGAGTTGGCGCTGCAGATTCTGAAGGATTGTGGTTATACTGATCAGGAAACAACTGTTATGATAGAGGCGATCCGCAATCACAGAAATGCTTCCGTGGCAGATGAGCGGAATTTGAATGGTCTGTTATATCGGGCTGATAAAGCAAGCAGGGGGTGTTATGCTTGTTCTGTCATTGAGGAATGTAATTGGAGTAACAGAAAGAAAAATCAGGATTTAACGTGGTAATAGATTGAAAGGAATATGGCGAAAAGGAGTAAAACGACAGTATGAGAATCGGACAGAAAGAATTTGCAGTGAAGGGTCATACTTATGTTATGGGAATCCTGAATGTTACACCGGATTCCTTCTCGGATGGCGGCAGATTTAATGATTTGGATAAGGCGTTATACCATGTGGAAGAGATGATATCAGACGGTATGGACATTGTAGATATCGGAGGCGAATCTACCAGACCGGGCTATACCATCTTACCAGAGGAAGAAGAAATAGAACGGGTTGTTCCTATCATAGAGAAAGTTAAATCCAGATTTGATATACCGA
>JALETS010000177.1 GCA_022781395.1 Lachnospiraceae bacterium
TTTACTCCTTTACTCCCAAAATAACAGCATATATGTTGTAATTCATTTGCAAAAGCATCCAAACTACAACATACATTTGCTATTTCTGACATAATAACAAACATTTACCGCGCTGTAAAGGGTAAGGCGTCGCACGAACCCGGGTCTAAAGTCTCGCATCCTCTACATTTTCCTTGAACCAATCGTAAGCAAGCTGTACTCCTTCCTCCAAATCTACTTTATGATTCCAGCCCAGCCCATGAAGCTTGGTTACATCTGTCAGCTTACGCGGTGTGCCGTCAGGCATATCCTTGTTCCATACGATCTCACCTTCGTAGCCTACTACCTTCTGTACGGTTTCTGCCAGTTCCTTAATGGTTACTTCCTTGCCCGTACCAATATTCACATGCTGTTCTCCACTGTAATTTTCCAGTAAGAACACGCAGGCATCTGCCATATCATCCACATACAAAAACTCTCTAAGGGGTGTACCTGTTCCCCACAGTTCTACAGACGGTGCATGATTAACCTTTGCCTCATGGAACTTACGAATCATAGCAGGCATTACATGGGAACCCTGCAGATCATAATTATCATGCGGACCATACAGATTGGTCGGCATACAGCTGATAAAATCATCACCATACTGTCTCTTATAGAACTTACACATTTCAAGACCGGCGATTTTAGCAATCGCATATGCTTCATTAGTCACTTCAAGAGGCCCTGTCAAAAGTGCATCTTCCGGGATTGGCTGTGGTGCCATCTTAGGATAGATACAAGTGCTTCCCAAAAACAGCAGTTTCTTTACTTTATAATCATGACAGCATTTAATTACATTACACTGGATCTGCATATTCTCATAGGCAAATTCTGCCGGTGTAGTATTATTGGCATTGATGCCGCCTACCTTCGCAGCCGCCAGCACTACTACATCGGGTTTCTCTGTCTCAAAGAAATCTCTGACTGCCTGCTGGCTGGTCAGATCCAGTTCTTTGTGGGTTCTGCCGATGATATTTTCATATCCTTTGGACTTCAGATTTCTTACGATGGCGCTGCCTACCAGCCCTCTGTGTCCTGCTACATAAATCTTATCTGTCTTGTTCATTACTACATTCCTGCCTTTCTTAATATCAACACATTCCATTATAATTATGATATTCAATACATACTGTTAATTGCTGTCTGCCTCATGCGATTAACATTTTGTTTCATGGCAAACTATAAAATCCGTCTGCAATATCTTCCCCCAGAAACCCTATCTGCGCCACTGCCGGCGAGGAGGGAAAGCTTTCATATCCTACCTGATCTCCTCTGGCGGGATAATAAAAAGTGACTCCCTCAAGCTCATAGGGTATTACTTCATAATTCTCATAGTACTTCTGTGTCAGCCAATAATCATTAGAATAGCTTCGGATGATCTCTCCGCCAAGAGCCAACAGCTTATATGCCACCAGCAGCGCAACTGATGCAATACACAGCCTGCTGACAACATAGCGCCATTTGTTACCTGCTCTGCAATTATGATTTATCACCACATCATAGATGCCTCCCAGCACCACCGCAGAAGTCAGATACACATAGACACATCCATAACGAATCAGCGGCGAGGTACCCAGCCAGAAGAGAAAGGAGCCCGCCACGGTCATCTGCACCAGCAGAAGCTGCCATTGCCGCGCCGGTACTGTAGTTCTTTTCCACAGTAGCACCAGTCCATACACAATCAAAATCGCCACGGAACATCCTGCCACAAGTACCAGCAACTTATCACTGCCTGCCAGGGCACGGAACCAGTCGGGCAGCCATTCGAATACGGATCTGTCAAACTGTGTCACATCTGTGTAACCTCTGCCCCAGACCTGAATCTCTCTGGCATCATAATCTGCCAGTCCCTTCGGTATCTTCCAGGGAACCTCGAATAAATCAATCTGTGTAAAGGGATATACGAGCCAGCCGGATATGATCACATTCCGGATGAAATACGGAAGAGCTGTTATCACACCCAGAAACAGATATAATATAATCTCGCGCCATCTTTTCTCTTTTAAAATGTAATATGCCGGATGTATGACCAGAATAAGTATCAGGGCCGCCGACAGCTTAACAGTCATCAGGAATACGCCCAGCACGCACAAAAGCGCATAGGGCAATACTGTTTTTTCCTGCTGCTCCAACAGATCCAGCCAGCGGATCACGATGTAGAATGCCGTCAGCACCATAAAATAATCGGAGGCAGGAGAAACCATTTCATCGAAGATAATGACCAGATAATAGATACACATCACTCTGGCAAAATCACCGGTACATAGTCTGCCATTTCGTATGGAATCTATGATTCTCAGGCAGATTACGGCTAATATAAATGCCAAAAATCCCGCACAGCAATGATAGGACTGTCCGCCTAAGAAGGACATGCTGTATAGGGCTGACAGGGCAAAGGAGGAACTGTTATAGGCAAGCCTGCAGTGCAGATTACCTAATCCCTTAACCACACCATACTCTTCCAGCCAGCGAATGCTCTGGGCATGGTACAACCCGGTATCATAATGGATGATACCCCGCGAGGTTCCGTAAGCAAATAGTAAAAAGAGGAATAATATGACAAGCATTCTCCCTCTTTTTCCTGATCCTTTTCTCTTTATATCACTCCATAGTACCTTCAGTTTACTGCCAAGTGCCTTTCTGTCAAACCACACGATTACAAAGCACACAGTGCACAGTATCAGATTCGCCAGAAGACCAACCTTACAGACCAGACTGAAAAACTGTGCATATACCGTAACACCTACAAGCCCACAGAACAGATAACTGTCCATATGCCTGATCTGATATGGTATACGATGCGTAATTATACGCAGTATACCATATCCCACGAAAAAAGTGGTCATCAGCATATAGCACCATATCAATATTACCGATAGCATAGATACCTAAGCCTTTTCTTACTTAATGTTTCCAATTTTCTGACATTTAACTACTCTTACTTGTCGTTCTTCGCTTTATAATCAGCACAACTGATACCTGCGATCTCCTGAAGATCTGCATCCATCATCATAGCAACCAGTTTCTTGAAATCTATATCCCGCTTCCAGCCAAGCTCTTTCTCAGCCTTGGTACAATCACCCCAAAGGAATTCCACCTCAGCCGGGCGATAGAACTCAGGGTTTACATCTACAAGCAGTTTCCCGCTCTTGGCATCATAGCCTTTCTCATGGACACCTGAGCCTTCCCAACGGATCTTGATTCCTAACTCTGCAAAAGCCGCTTCCACAAATTCTCTGACTGTATGCGTTTCATTTGTTGCAAGGACATAGTCATCGGGCTTGTCCTGCTGCAGCATCAGCCACATACCCTTGACATAATCTCCTGCAAATCCCCAGTCACGTTTGGCATTCATGTTTCCTAAAGACAATTTCTCCTGTTTGCCCGCAATAATATTGGCAATCGCTAATGTAATCTTTCTTGTAACAAAGTTTTCACCTCGTCTTGGAGACTCATGGTTAAACAGAATACCGTTACATGCAAACATATTATAAGATTCTCTGTAATTCACTGTAATCCAGTAAGAATACAACTTTGCTGCACCATAGGGGCTCTTAGGATAAAACGGTGTTTTCTCGCTCTGGGGTGCAGTCTCCGGAATTCCACCAAATAATTCAGAAGTAGATGCCTGATAAAATCTGCAGGTTCCGCCATTTACGCGAATTGACTCTAACAGCTTCAAAGTGCTGACTCCGGTAGCTTCTGCTGTATATTCCGGCACCTCAAAAGACACACCTACATGTGATTGTGCTGCCAGATTATATACCTCTGTCGGACGAATCTCAGCAATCAGTCTCATTAAATTGCTGGAATCAGTCGTATCTGCAAAATGTAAGAAAAATTTTACTTTATTATAATCGGAATTGATCAGATGATCGATTCTGGCTGTATTGGTGATACTATGTCTACGAATCAGGCCATGTACCTCATAACCCTTGTCCAATAAAAACTCAGCCAGGTAAGAACCATCCTGACCGGTAATACCTGTAATCAGCGCTATTTTCTGCATATAAATCTCCTTTTTCTAAAATATCTTCTTCACGCTCTCTTGTATGTTAGTGTTACATTACAAGTCTGCGTTTAGTATACCATATTCTTTTCTATTTGACATCCTTTAAATAATCTGCTATAGCATCATGCCAGTCTGCAAACATAAAGTCTGTTGTCATTTTCAGCATATAGTTCTCAAGAATAGAATAAGCCGGACGTTTCACGGCAGCGCCATACTCTTCTGAAGTAATTCCCTCGACTACGGTCTTCTTCCCTGTCAGTCTGAATATCTCTTCTGTAAACTGTGCCCAACTGCAGTCCCCTTCACAGGTGCCATGAAACAGTCCATAATTCTCTGTAGGGAGCAAATATGCAATGGCTCTCGCCAGCTCTTTGGCACTGGTCGGCGATCCCACCTGATCTCTGACAACTCTGACCTTATCATTTGTCTCAGACAGACGTAGCATCGTTTTCACGAAATTCTTACCGTCGCCATACAGCCATGCTGTACGAACTATATAATGTTTATCACTGAATTCCTTAACAAAATTTTCCCCCGCAAGCTTCGTTCTTCCATAAGCTCCCTGCGGTCCCACCGGATCAGTCTCGATATAAGGTCTTGTACCATTACCGTCAAAGACATAATCTGTGGATACATGCATGATCTTAGCTTTTGTCTCATTGGCCGCAATACTAAGATTACGTGCCCCGATAGCATTAATCCGAAAAGCCAGATCTTCCTCCTTCTCACATGCTTCTACAGCCGTATAAGCAGCGCAATTGATAATGGCATAGGGCTGTATATCCCTCACAAATCTCATGACATCATCTATCTTTGTAATATCCAGCTCACCAACATCTGTATTAATCAATTCATACTCTGTATTTCCTGCATACTGCAGATTAATGGCACGCCCTAACTGTCCATTACAGCCGGTTACGATCACCTTCTTCGTAGAATTATCATTCATGGAAACATCCTCTGCTTTCTTTATTCTTTTAGCTTTTAATCAGTATGTATAATATATTACAACTTATAAGGAAATTATGCAATTACAATAACTTCTGTCCTAATACTTTCCTATAAAATTGTGCCTATGCATTTTTCCAAACTTTCTGTAATAATATCGTAACATTTTGTCTAAATTTTCAAATATTTTCTAGTGACTCAATAATTTTCTTATGCTATACTAGGAATAGTTGGGTCATAGCCCCAGATAGAAAGAGAGGATGAAAGATGAAAAGATTGCAAGTTCTACTTCTCATATCTTTATCTTCTGCTTTTTTGTTATTTGGTTGTGGTAAAAAGGAAGAAGAAATCGCAGAACCTGTTGTAGAACAAGTTATTGATGATGTACCAGAAAATGAGGAAGAGGCAGAAAAAGTAGAAGAAGAGTCTAATGAAGACGTTCCTCCTGAGGAAGGAATGGTTCGTAGCCGAATCACGAATGAGTGGGTTACTGAAGAAGTAAATAATACAAGACCGATTACCGTTATGATCCCCAATACAAAAACAGCATCACAGTATGGTCTTTCCAAAGCCGATGTGCTTTATGAATGTAATGTAGAAGGAAGTATTACCCGTCTGATGGCACTGTTTCAGGATTGGAGTGATTTTGACAGACTTGGAAATGTCAGAAGCTGTCGTGATTATTATGTATATTGGTCATTTGAGTGGGATGCATTCTATATTCACTATGGCGGACCTTTCTACATAGACGAGGTAATTAATCGTCCTGATACTGAAGATATCGATGGATTATCCAGCAGTAACTTCTGGCGTGCAGACGATACCGGTAACTCTACGGATAACGCTTATGTTGATACAGAAGGTATTATGTCGGATATTAAAAAGCTCGGATATGATTTAGAGTATCGTGACGGCTATGCTGATGAACAGCATTATATATTTGCTCCAACCGGTTCTCCTAATACCTTAGAGCAATATAGCGATGCCATTACTGCCAATAAAGTTGACATGTCACCTACTTATCCGGTTACAAACTGCTACTTCGTATACAACAGCGAAACAGGACTTTATGACAGATATCAGCATTTATCCGGTGGCGCAGATGGTCCTCATGTTGATAAGGCAAATAATCAGCAATTGTCCTTTAAGAATATCATTATTCAAAATACCTATTATGAAGTTCGTGACCAGAAAGGCTATTTAGCATTCCAGTGCCACGATAACACCAGAGACGGATGGTTCTTTACAAACGGTAAAGGTATACACGTAACCTGGGAAAAAGCTTCTGATTACGGTGCAACAAGGTATTATGATGATGATGGAAATGAGATTCAGTTCAATACCGGCAAGACAATGGTATGTATTGTAGAAGACGGTGATTCTTTCCTGGTAGATGACGAGAAAATCACTTCCGCGAACTAAGAAATGAAATAACTTGAAATAACTAAAGTAGCTTTGGGAAGCATTTCCCGGAGCTGCTTTTCTTTTATGACTTTTATGAATAGATATAGTGATGTTTGGGTCAATAATGTTTGAAGGATGACAAAAGACCCACAAAACTTAACGAATCAGCGAAAACGTGGTTCTTATTGAATGAAATATTCACTGATTACCCAAAGTCACAACTTAAACAACTATTTTTGGAACAATACCCATAAATAATACCTATAATTACCCAATCATAACGATTCCCTGCAATATTGCAAAATAAACCCCAAGAAAGATATCATTCTTGGGGTTACGAGAGGTGACTGCCGGATTTGAACCGGCGATAACGGTGTTGCAGACCGGGGCCTTACCACTTGGCTAAGTCACCATACATTATGAAATTATATGTAACAACTATTACAATATTATATATTGTTACATAAATGAAAAAATTTGCTTCTTAATAAAAGCAAATGACTCCAACGGGAATCGAACCCGTGTTACCGCCGTGAAAGGGCGATGTCTTAACCGCTTGACCATGGAGCCATGTCTTTCTTACGGCAGCTTCCGTTCGACTTCTTCCGGCTTTGCTTCCTCTTTCCGTGTTCTCTTCTTACACATGATTCCGCTTTGCCGAACTCCCCGAGTAGGGCTCGAACCTACAACCCCACGGTTAACAGCCGTGTGCTCTACCATTGAGCTATCGAGGAAAACAGTATTGCTTCGCAAAACTGTGGAAGAATCTTCGATTCTTCCCATGAGAGTATTTGACATACCCTCAAAACCGAACCTGAATCTCTCATCTTATCAACATGTTTTCGTTTACTATCCGCTTTGCGTAAATCTCTCATTTCGTGGGAAGAATTACTTGTAATTCTTCCAGGTAAAACTTTAGATTTTCTTGACGACGTTCTTTGGAGTCCTAGAAAATCTTTTTACCTTGGTTAAGCCCTCGACCGATTAGTACTTATCAGCTGAACACATTGCTGTGCTTACACCTTAAGCCTATCTACCTCGTAGTCTTCAAGGGGTCTTACTTAACTGGGATATCTCATCTTGAGGGGGGCTTCACGCTTAGAT